>JAROAZ010000100.1 GCA_029432775.1 Pontiellaceae bacterium B12227
GTGACGGGTAAAAGCAAGCACCATTACGTTTGGGCATCGCGGGCGTTTTCGCTGGGGCTGGCTGTGTTCGGCGTGTGGTTTGCTTTCCAGTTCGACACCATAACGCAGATTCTTCTCAGGATGCCTCTATATCTCATTGGGGGCGTCCTGGTCTTTGTGTTTCGCTGGCTTTGGTCTCGCACCAATATCTGGTCCGAGATTGCGGCCATGGTCGGATCAATTGTCGTGGCCCTGTTCATCGATTTTATCCTAGTCCCTAAGCTTCACATTTGGGAGCCGAGTGAAGCGATTCCTGATCATAACTGGTTTGTATATTTCGGACATAAGATGGTTCTTGTTCTTGTTGCTACAACGGTCATCTGGGTCGTGACCACCTTGCTCACCAAGCCGGTTGATGATGAGACGCTGAAGAAATTTTATAAACATACCGTTCCGCCGGGGCCGGGTTGGAAGCGTATACGCGAACTCTGCGGTGATGAGACCCCAACACCTTCGCCTCTCAGCAAAATCCTTCTGGCTTGGGTTGCGGGTGTTGTTGGTCTATTTGTTTTGCTTTTTGCAATCGGCTACTTGGTGGCATGTCAATGGGTGATGAGCGGCCTGCTTCTGTTGATTTCAGCGAGTGGTTTTGTCGCCTACTTTAAACTGTATGCAACGTTGACGCATTATGATGATCTGGAGCAGCCGAACTACGACGTGGGTTGAGAGAAGTAGCTTTGTGCATGAACTCTCCTGTTTGATAATCAAGAGTCATGTATTTATTTATATATAGCAGGCATAAGCAGGAATAGAGAAAGATGAGTATGAGAAAATTTATTGGTTTGGCTGTCGTGATTTTTGCTGCGCAAAATCTGGTTGCCAATACGGCAGTAATTAATACAGAGCGTTTTGCTTTGCGTTTTGCGGCTGACGGGAAGCCGGCATCGTTTAAATTGTCTGATGGCATGGAGCTGCTGGATGTACGCGATCCCGGAAGGGGGTTCTATCTGCAGAATGCCAGCAAGGCGGTGATCGACATGCCCGTTGTGTGGGTTCGGAACTCGAACGAACTGGTAGTGGAATCTGATAACCGCACCCAGCAGGTTATATTCGACTTAATCACGGGTGACCAGTATGTAGGGTTGAGGATTAAGCGATTGAAAGGGATTCCAAAATCCAGCGCTCTGACATTGCACTTCGAGATGAATACCGGCGGCAATGT
>JAROAZ010000101.1 GCA_029432775.1 Pontiellaceae bacterium B12227
ACATTGCCGCCGGTATTCATCTCGAAGTGCAATGTCAGAGCGCTGGATTTTGGAATCCCTTTCAATCGCTTAATCCTCAACCCTACATACTGGTCTCCCGTGGTTAAGTCGAAAATAACCTGCTGGGTGCGGTTATCTGATTCCACTACCAGTTCGTTCGAGTTCCGAACCCAAACAGCGGGCATGTCGATCACCGCCTTGCTGGCATTCTGCAGATAGAACCCCCTTCCGGGATCGCGGACATCCAGCAGCTCCATGCCATCAGACAATTTAAACGATGCCGGCTTCCCGTCAGCCGCAAAACGCAAAGCAAAACGCTCTGTGTTAATTACTGCCGTATTGGCAAACAGATTTTGCGCAGCAAAAATCACGACAACCAAACCAATAAATTTTCTCATACTCATCTTTCTCTTATCCCTATTTATGCTCATCATATAAAAACGGTGACTTTAGATCATAGAACGAAGGTTTCATACCTCAGCTCACATCATAGTCTTGCTGCTCCAGGTCATCATAATGATCGAGCTTCCTATACAGTTTGAAGTAGGCGATAAACCCAATAGCTGAAACAATCAGCAGCACACCGCTCATCACCCATTGACAGGCCACCATGTAGCCGATCGAAAAAAGCAGAACAAATAGACCGACAACACCCGAAACCCAGGCCAAAAGGATTCTGCTGAGAGGCGAAGGCGTTGGGATCTCATCACCGCAAAGCTTCCGAATACGCTTCCAGCCTGGCCCTGGCGGAACCGTATGTTTATAAAATTTCTTAAGCGTCTCATCATCAACCGGCTTGGTGAGCAAGGTAGTCACGACCCAGATGGCCGTTGTAGCAACAAGAACCAGAACCATCTTATGTCCAAAATAAACAAACCAGTTATGATCTGGAATCGCCTCATTCGGCTCCCAAATGTGAAGCTTAGGCACGAGAATGAAGTCGATGAACAGAGCCACAATAATCGATCCGACCATGGCCGCAATCTCGGACCAGATATTGGTGCGAGACCAAAGCCAGCGAAACACAAAGACCAGGACCCCCCCAATGAGATATAGAGGCATCCTGAGAAGAATCTGCGTTATGGTATCGAACTGGAAAGCAAACCACACGCCGAACACAGCCAGCCCCAGCGAAAACGCCCGCGATGCCCAAACGTAATGGTGCTTGCTTTTACCCGTCAC
>JAROAZ010000102.1 GCA_029432775.1 Pontiellaceae bacterium B12227
GTACTGGGTATTCAGCTGGTGGTCGGCCAATGGAATGCCACGCTCGACAGTGCCTATACAGCATTGGTTCCGCTGCCTGATGCCGGTATTAATCAAGTTTCATTGCCGGCATCCGCATTTACGAATGGGCAGGGTGTTGCGCTGAGCGGCTGGAATAGTGTGAAACTTCTCGGGCTGCTGCCGGGAAAAAATATTGATGCCGGGCAAAGTGACTGGAGCGGGAACACCCCCGTCTTCTCCAACCTCCATTGGTCGGGTGGTTCTTACCTTGAATCTGCGTCCTTGGTTGCCTATTACGATTTTGGTGATGGTGATTTAGCGAATGATTCGTCAACTAATGCTCACGCATTAGTTCTTGGTGGATCGCTTGCAAATGTTACCACAAATGCTGATGGGGTGAGCGCACATTTTGATGGTTCGACCGGATCGAGTTATTTGCAAGCAGACTTAAATGCTAATAATACACGTTATGATGAGTTTACGGTTTCGTTCTGGTGGAAAGCGAATATTCTGGACCAGAATACTTCTGATGCATTGATCTCCTCAATAGACAACCAAAGCCTCAACGACTGGCAGATCGATGATCGTGGAACTGCGATTCGCCTCTCAGGAGACAATGATGAAAGCCTTGAAGTGGCCCAGTCAAGTCTTGCTTCTGATACATGGTACCATACCGCGCTGGTAAGCGATGGAAGCACTGTGTCTTTTTACATCACTGCACTGGGTTCATCAAATGTTGATCTGGTTGGCTCGGTAGCTAATGTCGCTTTCAATCTTCAGGATCTACGGATAGGGGGAAATCGTGTGGGTAACCTGACCTATGATTGCGACATGGCGGAAATTAAGGTCTATAACCAGACCTTGAGCAGCAACCAGCTTGATGAGCTACTTTATCAAGGGGCTCTAGAGCTCCCTGCCAATCCCAACAATGCCCCGGTGTTTACAAGTGACCCCATTCTTACTGTTGGGGCAGTGGAACAAAGCCCGTATAATGGTTCGCTGGCCGGAATGGCAATTGATCAGGACGCAGGAGACATTTTGTCCTATGCCAAAGTGAGCGGCCCGGCCTGGCTGAGCGTGGCTTCCGACGGTTCGTTGTCGGGAACGCCGTCCAGCAGCGATACGGGACTGAACAGCTTCCTGGTTGA
>JAROAZ010000103.1 GCA_029432775.1 Pontiellaceae bacterium B12227
ATAATGCCAAGTTCGGGATGTTTATCCACTGGGGGCCTTCAAGTGTGGCCGGTGTGGAAATCAGCTGGGCTCGTGCATCCCATCCGTTCGATCATCTTGGCAAGATGAACAATGTGCCGGACGAGGTCTACGATGCGCTCTACAAGCAGTTCAATCCCGTAAATTTCAATGCCGACGAGCTGGTTCGTACGGCAAAAGAAGCCGGCATGAAGTATCTTGTTTTCACAGCCAAGCATCATGACGGTTTTTCCATGTGGGCAACACAGCTCTCCGATTACAACATCATGAGCACGCCATTTAAGCGGGATATCTGCGCAGAGTTGGCCGAGGCCTGCCACAAACACGGGATCAAGCTGGGCTGGTACTATTCTACCCGCGACTGGTATCATCCCGACTATCTGGTGGGCGATAACAGTAAATACAACGATTTCTACCATGGCCAGATTCGTGAACTGCTTACCAACTACGGCGAGGTGTCTGTGCTGTGGTTCGACCATGTGGCCGGAACCTGGGACGACTATCGTTTCCAGGAGCTGTTTGATATGATTTACGAACTACAGCCCGACATCCTCATCAACGACCGTGCGGCCAAATTTATAAAAAGCGATGAGGCCGGCACACCACCGCCCGGGCTGTTGGAGCTGACCCAAGGTGATTTCCGGACCCCGGAAGGCAAGGTCGGCGTTTTCCACAAAGATTATCCGTGGGAAACCTGCATGCCGATGTCTAAAGGGCCGGACGGACACGGCGGTTGGTCCTATCGTCCCGAAGCCGTCACGTTCAGTTTTGAGGAGTGTGCCAAGATGCTGGCCGCCTGTGTAACCGGCTGCGGAAACATGCTGCTCAATGTGGGGCCGATGGCCGATGGTGCGTTGCGCCCGTCTGAACTCGATAATTTAAGGCAGTTCAAGCCTTGGATCGCAACCTACGGGGAAAGTATTTACGGAACCGAAGGGGGCCCTTATATCAGCGGACAGTGGGGCGGATCCTGCACCAAAGGGAATGTGCTCTATCTGCATGTTTTTGAATGGAAAAACGGAGAGCTGAAACTTCCGCTACTTTCGCGCAAGGTGCTGAGATGCGAGGAGCTTGGCGGAGAGGCGGTAACGTGTAATCAAAGCGATTCCGGGTTGCTGATTAAGCTGC
>JAROAZ010000104.1 GCA_029432775.1 Pontiellaceae bacterium B12227
TTTTTTTTCTCAATAGTAACCGGTACCTGGAGCCGCTTCAGCTTCATGGAAGGCCGTTTGACCGGCTTCGCCTCAAATGCATTTTCATCCTTGGTGATGACCGTCACTGCTACGAAAGACAAAGCCACGATAATCAATGCCGCATGAACCCCCAGACTCACCAACGCCGCACTGGACTTGGCATGCTGTTCGAAAAACTTTTTTTTACTACCCATGTTCACCTCAAAATAGATACATCGTCCCATTCAAGTTTCGGGAATAGCAGACCTTCGGGATTTTACCATCATCCTGTAGATTTTGGATTTCGCCTTAGTCTATCTTCTATATTTACATGCGTATATATGTTCGCATAATTTTATTATCCACCAACTATTTTTTCCCAAGGGGAGAGAGGGTGGCGGTTACGACAACTGGGATCGGGTATAGCGACCGGATTATTTTACGGATACATACTCCACATCGAGCTTAACGGCTATGTTGCCATTCAGTTTGTGTTCATTATCCCATACAGCCAGGTAAAGCATAAGGGGCCTGCCAGTTTCATCTGTTAAGACGAAAGGACGCTCCACTCGTTTAGGCATCCAGATACTGCCATCCTCCATGAGGAACTGCTTTTCCATCAGAACGGGTTGCGCCGCCCTTTCCCAGGTTACGCTGTCTCTGGAAGAGAACATGGCCAGATTCCTGTTCCCCATCACATGACAAACCATAAAGTATTTTTCGACATTACTGTCATACCACATGCAGGCATCCTCGGTCTGCCCTTCATCATAAACAGGAGTGTCTTCAAATGCAAAGGGTCCCTCGGCTTGATCGGAATACCCGACAAATTGAACCCTGAACACACCCTCCCGGTTGATATCATCCCCCTTCATAATCATGACGAACCGTCCATCACGGTGAATGACGGCGGGATTTACCGCGATATTTTTAAATCTGATATTGTCCGGAGCGACCACAGGTATTTTGTGCCTGACAAAGGGTCCCTCCGGCCTCTTGGAAACTGCCAAACCAATACATTGGGAGTTACGGAAATATTTACTTTTCTGATTCAGCCATTTTTCGTCCAGCGGGATTTCGTCTTCCAGATCCGGCCCGGACTCCTTCAGGTTGTTGGCGATGTAATATAAATTGATT
>JAROAZ010000105.1 GCA_029432775.1 Pontiellaceae bacterium B12227
GGGCTGATCGGTTCCGCGATCGAGGATCACGGCTGCATTACCCGGCCCCGCGCGGGCACGGGATAAACTCGCGCCAACGGATGAGCCCGCCGCAGATTTTGCATTTCCAGGGTTTGGAACAGGCGGGCTTTTTTGCCGGCAGCACCTTTACGATCAGTTCGTAGAGCGCGCAGATGAGTTCGCGGATCCGGTCGAGCGATAGACGGCAGTTGGGCGCGAGGAATCCGTAGTGCCGCACTTTCGTGAACCCATGCGGCAGGACGTGCTGGAGGTAGCGGCGCATGAACTCGAAAATCGTGAGGCTCATCTTTTTCCAGACCTTGGAACCGCTGGGTTGATACGTGAAGGTCACCTCGCCGTCGGCCACGCGGATAATCCGGCTGGGTGCGATGGCGACACGGAAGACATACTGGCTGATGTATTTGAGCGCTTCCTCTCCGCTGCCGACATGACGGACATCAACAACCCAGTCGGGGTCCCATACGCATTGGGGGACATCGAGCCCTTCCTTTTTCAGCTGCTCAATGAATTTGGCGCGATAGATGACGGAGAGCGGCCGGTTGGGAATGTAAAACCTGTTGCCCGAGGCCTTCCACTGCGTGCCGTCTTTCGAGAGCCCGCCGCCCGGCACGATGAAGTGCACGTGCGGGTGGTATTCGAGCTGTCGCGTCCAAGTGTGCAGAATGCCGGTGAGTCCGGCAATCTGGCAACCGATGTGCCGCTCATCTTTCGCGAGCTTTTTGACGGCATCGGAGGCGGCTTTGAAAAGCGCGGCGTAGCAGGCCTTCTGATTGGAACGGATCAGACGGCGCAGCTCTTCAGGAACAGTGAAGGTGATCATGAAATAGTTGACCGGCAGTACCTTCGCCAGTTGTTTCTTCAGCCATTCGTCCGACTTGCCGGCCTGGCAGGTCGGGCAGTGGCGGTTGCCGCAGGAGCTGTCGGCATAGTGCGCCCGCCCGCACCCGTCGCACGCAAAGCTGTGCTGGCCGAAGGCTCCGGTGCCGCAGTTGCAGATGGCGCGAATCACCTTCTTATGGTTGGCAGGCATACGCTCGCCATACTGTTCGAGATAGGCCGCGCTGTGGGTGCGGAAAAGCTGCTGGATACTATTGCTCATCAAGTCCTCCCA
>JAROAZ010000106.1 GCA_029432775.1 Pontiellaceae bacterium B12227
GGGACGCCGAATACGTCCTCCTTCAGAACGGAAGGTATATGAAAAGAAAGGCTATTAAACTGCCGCGCAGCGGCTTACTGGAACCAGAGGTTGGACTTTACGGTGAAAACGCCGGTTGATTCGGTCTATGTGTTATGCGCACCGAAAGTCACCCTTAACGTTCTGTCACTTAAAAATATGAAATGCCAATGCCATAATTTACCAGCAGCCTTCTATCTAGAAGAAGCACCCAAAGGTTTCGAGAAAACATTAATCCATAAGGATAGTGGCAATTGGGTTTGGTTAGGTTTGTGTTCAAAGTGTGGAACTTATTGGTCAGTTGAAGAGTGGGATAAATATTCCTATCAAGTCGTAGTTCGAGTTGCTGATAAAGACAAGTGGAAGGATCAAGATACTGTCGCCATAGGAAAAAACCTTTTACTGAAGAGCAGAGGTGGATTGAGTGATGATGAATGTCGGTGGGCAGAATGTCATCAAAAACAAGTTAAAGGAGTCTATTATTGTCTCGATCATCTTTGGGATACAGGAGCGAGAAAATAACAGACAGAACCAGTCAATTGAGCTGACACGGTACAACGCCTGATTTTTATGCCATTCACGCAAGGCCGTGTCAGCTCATCTCAAACGTTCGCCAGAAAAATGAAAATCATCAGCACATTAGTTTTAAGTTTCTGTTTTCTGACCTTTGGTTGTCAGTCCTCATCTACAAAATCGGATAACCAAAATGTTATTGATGAGATTAAGTCATACAGAAACAACAATGCCTTTGGAGGAATTCCAGAAAACGAATGGCCAGAGCTGATTGAAAAAATTGATGCAGTCAGAATTTACCATCATTTGGCAAACATCGCCATCGTTCTAGAAGAAGATGAAAAGACAGAGTCGGGAATTTATGTATATCAACAGATCTCATCTTACCTCCCTGAAAATTCCAGAGACTGGAAATTTGAAGAAATAGGAAAAGATATTTGGAAATACACACATCAAAAATAGGCGAACAATAGAGCAATAGAGTGACACGAGTGAGGTACGAGGGAGCTGTCATGCTATTGACCGGTTCCAGTGAGCGGCGGAGCGGTCGACACGTA
>JAROAZ010000107.1 GCA_029432775.1 Pontiellaceae bacterium B12227
TAATCAGTTTCCAATCGCCGTCAAGGATGGTGTCGCTGGTCGCGCCGGTGGTGTTGATCCAAAAGAGGTAGTCGTGCTCCTGCTGCGTGCCCTGCTCCGTCAGCGTCGGCAGGAACGAAAGACCGTCAATGGCGACGGGAATATCCACGCCCATGATATCGGCCAGCGTCGGCAGAATGTCATACACGGCGGTGCGCCGTGTGGTCTGGCTGTCCGGCTTGATCTGTCCGGGCCAGCGGATGATGAACGGGACATTCAGTCCGCCCTCGAAGTTGAACCGCTTGACTCCGCGCTGTCCAAGCGTTCCATTAAAACGGTCTTCGCCGCGCTGATGAGCGTCCCAGAATCCGTTGACCATTCCGGCGGGATCGCGATCGGCATACGAGGCCGGCTCATGCCCGTTATCCCCCATAAAAATAACGATCGTATTTTCCAATGCCTGGAACGTTTCCAGTTGAGCGAGCAGTTCGCCGACTGACCGATCCAGTTTTTCCATCATGGAAGCGTAAACCCGCTCCTTCTCCGTCCACTCGACACGATCTTTAAAGACGTAATCTTTCGGCGCGATGGATGCGGGCCCGTGCGGAAGCTGGGTGGCATAGATGGCCAGAAACGGCTCGTCCTTCTTCGATGCACGCTCAGCCAGATAGTTTTTGCATTTTTCAAGCCAGATGTCTTCGGTGTAGACCATCCCCTCACCCCCGACCAGCGGGCACTTCGGGCTGGATCGGGTGAACTTCGGATTGGTCGGGAGCTGAACCTTCTCCCCGTTTTCCCAGTAATACTCCGGATAGTAACTCCAGCAGATCACCGAGTCGTAAAGACCGACATGATAGTCAAAACCGTAATCCTTGATAAACTGCGGGATTTCTGTATACCCCACGCCCAGCTTGCCGAAATAGGCAGTGTGATACCCCGCCGATTTCGCCATCATCCCCATGAAATAGCGGCCCGGTCGGCTGGCGCGATGCCGCTGAACCCCCTCGTCAAACTCTTCCTTCGTT
Organism: Pontiellaceae bacterium B12227; assembly: GCA_029432775.1. Taxonomy (GTDB): domain Bacteria; phylum Verrucomicrobiota; class Kiritimatiellia; order Kiritimatiellales; family Pontiellaceae; genus Pontiella. The sequence continues at coordinate 1,005 of JAROAZ010000107.1, forward strand.
ATCAGCCCGGCGGCAAGCCGGCATTCGAGCCCTCCGGGATTGGGCCGGGTAGAATGTGCATTGGTATTCCCCGTCAGCAATCC
>JAROAZ010000108.1 GCA_029432775.1 Pontiellaceae bacterium B12227
GGATTGCTGACGGGGAATACCAATGCACATTCTACCCGGCCCAATCCCGGAGGGCTCGAATGCCGGCTTGCCGCCGGGCTGATAACGAAGGAAGAATTTGACAAAGGCGTTCAGCGGCATCGTGCCGGTAGGCCGGGCCGCTATTTCATGGGACAGATGGCAAAATCGGGCGGTTACCATACGGCTTATTTTGGCAAGCTGGGCGTGGGGTATACAGAAATCCCGCAGTTTATAAAGGATTACGGTTTTGACTATCATGTCGGTCTTTACGACTCGGTGATCTGCTGGAGTTACTATCCCGAGTATTATTGGGAAAACGGGGAGAAGGTTCAGCTCCCGACCAATCCGAAGTTCAGCAACGCCAGCCCGAAGTGCCCGCTGGTCGGGGATGAGGGGATGGTCTACACCGAAGACATCTGGCTTGAAAAATGCAAAAACTATCTGGCTGAGCGTGCGTCGAAGAAGGACGAGCCGTTTCTGGCCATCTATGCCAGCCAGCTTCCGCACGGGCCCGCATCCATCGCGCCGAAAGATTACGTCTTTAAAGATCGCGTCGAGTGGACGGAGAAGGAGCGGGTTTACGCGTCCATGATGGAAAAACTGGATCGGTCAGTCGGCGAACTGCTCGCTCAGCTGGAAACGTTCCATGAATTGGAAAATACGATCGTTATTTTTATGGGGGATAACGGGCATGAGCCAGCCTCGTATGCCGATCGCGATCCCTCCGGAATGGTCAACGGATTTTGGGACGCTCATCAGCGCGGCGAAGACCGTTTTAATGGAACGCTTGGACAGCGCGGTGTCAAGCGTTTCAATTTTGAGGGCGGCCTGAATGTTCCGTTCATTATCCGCTGGCCCGGACAGATCAAGCCGGACTGCCAGACCGCACGGCGCACCGTCGTGTATGACATTCTGCCGACGTTGGCCGATATCATGGGCGTAGATATTCCCGTTGCCATTGATGGTCTTTCGTTCCTGTCGACGCTGACGGGGCAGGGCACGCAGCAGGAGCACGACTACCTCTTTTGGATCAACACCACCGGCGCGACCAGCGACACCATCCTTGACGGCGATTGGAAACTGATTA
>JAROAZ010000109.1 GCA_029432775.1 Pontiellaceae bacterium B12227
TACGTGTCGGCCGCTCCGCCGCTCACTGGAACCGGTCAATAGCATGACAGCTCCCTCGTACCTCACTCGTGTCACTCTATTGCTCTATTGTTAGCCGTTTTTTTGTTTTGCGAATATCAAATTTTTTCCCGCAACTGCAAATGGTTCTCCCCACACTGGGATTTTCTCTTCATTCAGTTTATAGGGATAAACCATTGTGATAGACATTCCATCTCGATGATCTAAATCTATGGCGACAGCATCAGTTTTTTCAGTTTGTTTGGGTGGAATTGTACGGATGTCGTAAATCAAGGCACATGCCATGATTTTCCCTTCAGCCCCATCCTTCTTGTAGGATTTACGCAGCAGGTTAATTAGATCCATTGATGGGGGATGTTCCTCTCCCGTCCATCCTCCTACATTTCCAATTTCCTTGTCTGGAGACATGGTCACGCCAAATGGATAAAACTCTTGATGATTTTTAAGCATCATTTCTGCAAAGGGCAATGCTTCATCAATTAATGACTCAAGTTGTGCTTTTTGCTCCTCTCGCTCAAATGGTGTTGCAGTTGCAACGACTGATGCACCGAGGATTCCTGCGAGTAGTTTTCGTATCTTCATTTTTTTATCTGGCTAACGTTCGGGATGAGTTTCGGTGAACATAAACGTTGACCGGATTAAATCCACGTCGGCCACCGTAAACTCCAACCCCTGGTTCGGTTTTTGTTTTTCTATTCTACGGAAATGGTTTTTTTCAGCACCCGTGAATCTGGGTGATTCTGTGCATCACTCTGTTTTGTGGGATTGGTTCCAATCTGTGGAAAATTTCATTTTCTTTATTTGGTTCCAATCTGTGCTCAACTCTGAATTTTTTATGCACCGGAGTTTTTTCATGCACCTTCGGTTTTCTTTTAAGCACCTGTGTTTTTTAGCACCCTCGGATTCTGCACTTTTTGAATACCGAACGTTACGGGTGAGCCGCCGGTGAACATAAACTTTACTTAATCAACAGGCGTCGGCCACCGTAGGCTCCACCCACTGGTTCCAGTAAGCCGCTGCGCGGCAGTTTAATAGCCTTTCTTTTCATATACCTTCCGTTCTGAAGG
>JAROAZ010000010.1 GCA_029432775.1 Pontiellaceae bacterium B12227
TTGACCGCCGTCATGCGGAAATTAATCATCGCCGCGAACTCAGCCGTTAAAAATCCTGATTTTGGGGTTGTCATTTAACACCGTTGCTTTGCGGTCATCTAATCTGCTGCGAATTCGCGTTAGATAAATCCTGCATAATTCCCATGCTGATTGCGCATTTCCTTCAAAAACTGCGCTTCACTTAATAGAGCGATTTGAAGGAGTAAAAAATAATGAAAACGCTGATGGTACTCATATTAGCCCTCGCCATGGCAGCGGCTGTGGCAGTGGCACCCTCCGAAGAGATCATCACCAAAGCTGAATCGCAAGAGTTTCGGGTGTTCCGGAATGCCGAAGGCAAAACGGTCCGCGGCAGAATAGTGAAATACAATCCTGAAAAGGAAACCGTGATCATCGAGACGGAAGATAGAAAAGTACGCACGGTCAAACTGGACGACCTGTCGGAGACCGATCAGGCCTATGTCCGGGATTGGAAACCGGTTCCGTTTTCAGATTTCATTTCGCCGAAGCACTTCATCATATCGGCCAGGCGCAGACGGTTGGCGGGCGCAGTGGAATATCTGATCTGGCGCCCTGAGGAAACGGTCGTCTACGACATCACACTCAAAAACCGGTGCGACTTCAACCTGGAGAACCTGACCCTGGACTACTGCATCTACTACAAAACAACCGAACCGAACATTCGCGGGGCGCAGCCGGACATAGGCGTTAAGCGCGGCAGGCGGCATATCAAGCGGGTTGCCCGCAGGGGAAATACCCGGCTGGCAACCGAACCCGTGACCTTCCCGACAGAAGACCTTTTTGAATACTACAAGGACGGCGAGGCTCCGCCGCTCAAACTCCAGGGCATCCGCATCCGGGTCTACCTTCCTCTCGGGGACGGCAGAAAGGCCATGCGCGAATATGCCAACCCCGACAACCTGATCAAGGACTACAGGTGGAGTGAACCATGAAAATACTAAACACAAAGTTCGCTCCATCGGCAGGATCGAAGGAAACAAATTCATCAACGATGATGACGATGCGTGGATCAAAGTTGAAGACGACCACAGGTAGAATGAGACGAAAGGATAAAATTGAATTCCAATCATTGGAAAACAGAACAGGAGATTAAAATTGAAAACCATCGCACTTCTACTTGGCATCGCTCTCGCCGGAAGCGTTTCCGGCCAGTTGACGGAAGAATCGATCCGGAAACTTCTCTCACAACGGGATGAGCTCATCCGGCAGAGAAAATCTGAAGAGATCAGCCGACTGTATACATCAAACGTGACCATCCGAATCGCGGCAACGGGGCACGAAGATGAAATCAACGTAGATGAGTATTTCAGCTCCTTCAGCGACAAAGCAGAAGATACGAAGTGGCAGAGTTACACCGCCTCCCTGAAAAAAATTGAAATCGCTGCAGCTGGACAATCGGCCCGAATTGAAAACACGATTCAATGCACTGTTCTTGTGGAAAAAAATGACGATCAGGTCATCACGTTCTATCAGGACGAATTCCTTACGGTAACCAACATCGACCGTGCGCCGAAAATTTCATCCGCCCGGATTGTGTATACCTATCATCCTGTGACGAACGAACTCTACACGCGCGCCATGACCCGGCTTGAAGAGAAGGGCGAGATTGATACAGAAACCGCCATCGCATGGCTGGAAGAAGCCGGCTGCACCTATCAGGAGGGCGACGGAAAAAGGCGAAAAACAACCATCAGCGCCCAAAACAGCCTCAACTCCGGTGATGAAGTTGCAGTACTGGCCGCACAGATTCCCGGCGCGCAAGTGCTCTGGCTAAACTTCATCAGCGACGACGGTTTGGGGTACGTCAGTCAAATAAATAACCTGGAAAGCCTGATGGCTCTGAACTCAGAACTGACCGACAACGGCGTGGCCAAACTCGCGGCATGCACCAATCTCAACGCACTGTTCCTGCACAATTCACAGCTGTCAGACAAGGCTCTGAAACACATTGCCGACTTTCCGAACCTGGAGCGGCTTCAAATCAGCTCGGGACCGAATGCGGCGCAGGGACTTGCCCATCTGACCCATGCTGCCAAACTGAATGACCTGATGATTTACAATGTCCCCGCAAAATGCATTCCCCTTCTGAAAAATATCCCCACCTCCAACGACTGGTGATCTCCGGCAAGTCCATCAGCGACGAAGACCTGCTCCATTTCGAGAACATGAAGCAGCTGAAACGGCTCTGGCTGACCGGCACCGGGGCTACCTATGAAGGGACAAAACAGCTGAAGAAAAAACGTCCGGATCTTTCCATCGGCCCCGATGAATTGGCGAACCCCTGCAAAAGCGGCCTGAGCAGAATCGAAATGGCAAAAATAAAATGGGCAGAAAAACAGGACAAGGAGACAGGCACCCTGCCGACCCCGGAGGATCTCGATCCCCATCTGAAAACTTTCGGCGGATGGAAAGCCATGAAGTGTCAGGATGACGGAACCCTCAGCATCAATCCGGTCGGTGAAGGAGCCTCCTGCTCAATCCACGGGGCGGGCAGAGCACGCAAGCCCGCGCCCAAAGGTCTTTCAAAAGCAGATTTCGATATCGACGGCGCAAAGGTCGGACGCTGGACAATGGACATGGAAGCCGCAAAAAAACTCGCAGCCGAAAAACAGCTGCCGATCCTGCTGAACTTTACTGGTTCCGACTGGTGCGGCTGGTGCAAACTGATGGAGAAAAATGTCTTCACCCAGCCGGACTGGAAGGCCTACGCCAAAGACAGCATCATCATGGTGCTAATCGATTTCCCGCGCAACAAAACTGCGGTTCCGGAAAAATACACAAAACGCAACGATCAGCTGAAGAAGCAATATGGGATTAATGGCTACCCCACCTTTGTCCTGCTCAATTCCGACAGTTCCTCCGAACTCGGTCGGCTCAAAGCCGGACGCAATAAAACACCGGCAAGCTTCATTGAGGAAGTAAAGGCCCTGCAGAACACGGAGGGAGGAAAATGAAAAAAATACTGACCATTTCTGCATTAACGTGTTCGCTGTTCAGCTCTCTTGCTTATGGGGAGAACCTTCTTCTATCTCCTGATTTTTGGGAAACTGCATCCGCTGAGGATGTCAATTCCGCGCTGGCTGACGGTGCAGATGTGAATGCCCAGACTAAAGGTGGATATACGCCCTTGATGTTTGTGATGTATAAGGACTCCGACCCGGTCATTATTGATCGGTTGATCTCGCTGGGTGCAGATTGTAATGCTGAAGACAAAAAGGGCAGGACCGTTTTAATGTTTGCAGCGAGAGTGAACCCCAACCCAGAACTGATTGAGCGGATGGTTAAGTTGGGAGCGGATGTCAATGCGAAGGACAACGAAGGTGAGACCGCTTTGATATATGCGGCAAGTCGAAACAACCCGGAAGTTGTTGAACGATTGGTTCAGCTGGGGGCGGATGTCAATGCACGGGAGGAGGAGCATGGGTATACCGTTTTGATGTTTTCGGCAATGGGCAACTCTGATCCGAAAGTGATTGAGCGCTTGGTTAAGCTGGGAGCGGATGTGGATGCACGGAACAAATCCGGGAATACGGCGTTGATGCTTGCGGCGGTGGGTAATACCACAGGCGTTGAGATGCTGGTGAGTCTGGGGGCGGATGTTAATGCCTCACTCGATAATGGGAATACCGTTTTAATGCTCGCGGTATTACAGCGGCAGAAGAACCCCTCCCTTCCCCGGTTGGCGAGGAATGCCGATATTATTGAGCGACTATTAAAACTGGGGGCGGATGTTTCATGTACAAATAAGCTGGCTCAAACGGCCTTGGATCTAGCAGAAAAAGGAAGCAACGATTATCAAACGCTTATGTCGGCCCGGAAACCGCAGTCAGGAATCGTGTTTTCAAAAGGGAACGTGGGAGACCGGGGAATAAGATCCGTTAAGCCGGACATGACTGACGTAAAGCAGTTGACCCGCGAAAAACGCGACCACGCTCCAACATGGTCTCCCGACGGAGACTCCATTGCTTTCCTCGCAACGCGTGAAGCGGATTATGAGTTGCTGGCAAAGTACCGGCTCTGCATGCATTCCGCGCTTTATATCATGGATGGCAAAGGCGGCGGGCAAAGACGGATTGTCGATGTGCCATTGATGATTTTCGAATGGTCGCCGGACAGTCAGCACATCGCATTCATTTCGGGATATGAGAACAGCGAAAATTACGACAAGGACGGCATTGAAAAATCGTCGCTCTACGTTGTGGATATACAGGGTAGCAAACCACAACGACTGACAGACGTCGATGGCAAGCTCCAGATCGGAATGAGCTGGTCGCCTTCGGGCTGCGAAATTGCCTACAGTGCGCAGGTAGCCGCCGGGAAGTATGACATCTTCACGGTCAATGCCGACCGTCCCACCCCCAAAAGAATCGCCACGGGCACCAATCCCGTTTGGTCGCCCGATGGAAAACGGATCCTGTTTCTTATTCGCGGAGGACGCCGCCCAACTTCAACAACGGGGATCCATAGTGTTGATAGGGATGGCGGCAACCAGGAGCAGGTATCCACTGCGGCAGGATATGTGAGATTGATAGGGTTTTCGCCGGATGGTGAAAGGATTCTCTACGTGTCCAACAGTGATGTGTATGCAATGGATTCAGACGGATCAAACAAAGTGAATCTGACCAAAGGAATGTTCAAGGCAATCGATATACCTCAATTTATCGAGCATGGCACAAAGGTGTTTTTGGCGGGAAGAAAAGACCGCGAATGGGAGCTGTTCAGCATCGGTATCGAAGGAGCCAATTAACATGAGAAATTTCACGAGAGGTACAAATCCCGCATAATCCCTAGCTGATTGCGCATTTCCTTCAATAAATACGCTTAAGTAAGTAGAGCGACGAGAAGGAGCAGTAATCATGAAAACACTAGTGGCACTCATATTAGCCAAGGCCATGGCCACGGTGGCGGTGGCGGGCGGCTTCGTAGAGAACCCACGCAACGGGCACCTTTACAAAGCGGTGTATGTTCCCGGAGGCATCAGCTGGAGCGATGCGAAAGTTGCGGCCGAAAAGGCCGGCGGATATCTCGCAACCATCACCTCCATGGACGAACAAAAGTTTATCCACTACCGGGTCGTGAACGACGAGAGACTCTGGTTGCTGGCCACCCCCTACGACAACTTCGGCCCATGGATCGGAGGCTATCAGGAACGCGGGGCGCGCGAACCGGACGGCGGCTGGAAATGGGTGACCGGGGAAAACTTTTTCTTTTCCTGCTGGGCTTCGATGGAACCGTCGGGCCGATGGAAAGGTAAGAATGAAAATCGTCTGCACCTCTACTGCAAAAGTTCTCCGCGGAAAGGAACGAAATGGAATGACATGCTCGACGATCCCGACGATCAAGCCATCTGCGGATATGTTATCGAAAAGGGGGCAACCGATACCGGATCCGCCGAACCCCTACTGACAGCCCCCCCGCAGGAATTCCACGATTTTCTCGGCGCGAATGGGAAGTCCTGCCGGGGGCGTATTCTGGGCTACGACCCGAACAGCGACTCCGTGACCATTGAAAAGGAAAACAAACGCTCATATACGGGCGCCTTAAGCCACTTCTCGGAAGCCGATCAAACCTACGTCCGGGAATGGCACCTCGTTAAGGAGCTCTGCACGCCCAAGCGCGTGCGCATCGCCGCGAAGCAAATACAGGTTGGAGACGAGCGGGAAATTGAATACCACGACAACCAGGGTAACCAACGCTGCCTGCAAACCATGGTAAACCACGCCTACAGCGTTACGCTGGACAACCGCACCTCTTCCGACCTGAACAACCTGACGGTCGAGTATTGCATCTACTATGAGCAGGAGCGGCCAAGCCCACACGGACCCAGAACCGCCAAAGGAGTTCAATGCGGAACGCTCCCGACCGGCACGTTGGCCGGCAGAACCAAAGCGACAGACGAAACCGAGCACGTGGTGCTCTCCAAGCGCAGATTCATCAACTACAACGGCAATGCGGTGCTAAAGGGAAAGATCGAGGGCATCTGGATCCGGGTCTTCCTTCCCCTGGCCAACGGGCAAAAGGCCATGCGCGAGTGCTCCATACCAAAGACGTTGATGAAAGACCGCCAATGGGCCACGTCCGACATCATTGTAGAATAGAGGATCACTGAACGAAACGAAGGAACTCGGAGGAAAGATCATGAAAACGAAAACAACCCGATTAATGATGGGACTGATGATTTTCATACTGAACAGCGTTCAAGCCAACATCGCCGGTCATTGGGAGGGCGAGCTTAAAGGCGATGACGACCAGCCGTTTCAGGTTACGCTCGACCTCGACAAAAACGAAGCATCGGAGTGGATCGCCAGCATGGGAATTCCTGAAGAGAACATGACCGGTCTGGTGGTGCAGGATGTAACCGTTGAAGGCAAGACCGTAGAGTTTGTCGCCGTCGAACTGATGATGACCCCCTTCAACCTCAAGCTCGGACCGGAAGGAACACTGAAAGGAACGACCTCCGGTCGGGCACCGCAGTCGGTTGAACTCAGGCGCACGGGCGAAGCAAAGATAAAACTGATTACGGCCAGCCCGGCTGTCTCGGAACAGCTGGAGGGCGACTGGGAAGGCATGCTCCAGACGCCCCGATGCGGAGTCCCTATGGCATTCCACTTCAAGAACCAGCCGGACGGCACGGTGAAAGCGACCATGGGCACCGACCGGGATAAAAACCTGCCCCTCAATGATGTCAAGCAGACGGGCCAAAAGGTGGAGTTCGGGATGAAAATCGCTCACTCCCGTTTTGAGGGAACACTGAACGAGGAAGGCACGGAGCTGACCGGTCAGATGATCCATGGCGACAATGAACATTTCTCGCCCATGACGTTGCGGAAGAAGCAATGAGGGAAAGGAAGCGAACCATGAAAACAAAAACAAATGATGTGACGGGAAAAAGGCGAAAATTCGCCGCGGTTTGCCGGTGGACGGCACGAATCGTCGGGACATTGCTGATTATCCTGATACTGCCCTTTGCAATTGAATATAAATCCGATCTGCTGGCGCCGCCGCCGGGAACCCTGGTCTTTTTCCTCGGAACAGGCATTATCATGATTGGCATTCTGGTCGGGTGGTTCCGGGAACTGGCGGGAGGTTTGATTTCGCTGGCCGGCTTCTGTCTTGGCTTTGCCGCTCTATATTCCGCCGTCGGAGCGGCGAACGTGTTTTATGTGCCCATGGCCCTGCCCGGCGTTCTCTATCTCGCAAGTGCAGGATTAAGGCACCTCAACCATCTGGATGGTCCGGATAAAGGAGTTAAGAACTCCGGAGGTTGAACAATGAAAACTCCCCGCAGCAACTTGCGGGGTATTAATTTGGAGGGGCTCGGGCCTCCGAGCCTTGCGCACGCTGGTCGTCGAGGCCGACGTCCCTCCAGCAATCGCAGCAAGCTGCGGGGTATTGACCCCAAGGCTTGGTCATAAAATACGGAGGAAAGGTCATGAAAAAAAGAACAACCCTGTTAACGATTGGACTGCTGATTTCCACCCTGATAGGCAACATGGCTTACTCGCAGAGAGAAAAAAAGGCAACGCCGGTTGAAGGATTTCCGGAGGCAACGGTTACCATCTTTCCTTTGGTGCAGACCATTACCGGCCCGACCCCCACCGAAAAATATAAGAGATTCGCCAAAGCCGTAAAACAGAAATATCGCGCGGACGCAAAAGGCGAGGCCGAGTTTCTGGGATTGCTGCTGGAGGAAAAAGGCTACGACCAGTATGTGATAACGGATGCCGAATTCTGGTTTCCAGAGGAAGAGAAGGCACGCAAGGACCGGGCCGCGATCTTCAGCAAGGCGGTTGCCCAGCAGGAACTGAAGACCGACTATGCCCTATGTGCTGACATTATCTGGCATATAGAAAAAAGCTGTCAGGAAGTGTATGCGGTGCTCGTGGATGCGCAGGGAAAAGTCGTGTGGGAGGACCGCCAAGGTCACGGCGATCCGGAGTTTGATAGTAATTTCCCGGGTACACCAAGAAAGTGTATTGCGCTGCTGCGCAGTCGCCTGACGCCCGTCATGGGACTGGATGCCCTGCCCCGGAAAAAGCTGGCACCGGAAAAGGAAAAAATACTCAGGGAACTGCGCATGAAAGAGCCTCCAAAGGGTCCCGAGTTTGCAGCCATTGAAAAGCGGTTGAATGCGCTGAAGAAAGCGGCGGCGGTTTCCCGCATGCAGATTTATCCCTCCCGGGTCGATGGCGACTATACCGTTCCCGGCGAAACGCAGAACCTGGTTTCCCTGATCAACAAAAGCAAGCTGATCAAAGCCGGAAAAGCGAAAGACAATCCGAAATTGGAAGGCCAGGGCTGGCCGAATGAAATGGAAGTCCTCTGGCTGTTTGCCAATACCGTAAAAGAATACGCCCGGCAGCACCCGATCGATAGCGATTATGCGCTGTTTGCTGACTACTGGAGAACGCCCCGCGGGCAGGTCTGGGCCGTGCATTTCGTAATTCTTGACCGCAACGGCGATTGGGTGATTGTGGACATGCAGAACAATCACAAGAACGACTTCCGGCAAATCAATCCCCAGAATCTGGAAGGGTGCAATGCTCTCGTGCTTAAACGGCTGGAGGGATATTTGCATTGAACACCACTGGACGGGCTCAAGTAAAGGGAGCTGAAACCGGGATGCGTCTTCCAATGTTTGGAAGAGTTCAACCAAGGAGTAAAAAAATGAGCGGTATAAAAAAAAGTAAACACCTGAAAACCGCCGCGCTTTGTCGGTGGATAGCACGAATCAGCGGAACACTGCTGATTATCCTTATACTGCCGTTCGCAATTGAATATAAGTCTGATCTGTTGACGGAGACAGGAGGCGTCCGGATCTTTTTTCTTGGAACGGGAATTGTGATGATCGGCATTCTGGTCGGGTGGATCCGGGAGCTGGCGGGAGGTTTGATTTCGCTGGGTGGTTTCTGCCTGGGCTTTGCCGCTCTATATTCCGCCGTCGGAGTAAACGTGTTTTATGCACCCTTGGCCTTACCGGGTGTTCTCTATCTCGCAAGTGCAGGATTAAGGCACCTCCACCGGCTGGATGTACCGAATAGAGGAGTTAAGAATCCGCTGACATAAAAAGAAAAGGCAAACTGCGGTATTGCCATCGCCGCTCTCGCCCCTCCGGCGACAGAATCCAATGCTCGGAAAATGGTTGAAGGAGGATCATGAAAACCATGAAAAGAAAAAGCATCGCGGTCGTTGCCGCATTGGCAACAATAGCGGGAGCCGCCTGTCATGCAGAAGATTCCCCGCTCAAGCTGCACGGGAAAACGATTACCGTTTGCCCCATCATGCCGGGCACACCCAGCAACGACGACCGTGCGTGGCAGCACGCCTTTGAGATGGCGGAAGGGGTCGGCATTAAGCTGGAGCGGAGAGGCATGCTGCCCGTTCTTTTGCCCCGCTACCCGGAATCCATCATGGAGGAGGAAAACCTTGCCGAGGTGGCGAAACAGCTACAGGCATTGCGGAAACAATGGGAAACGGAAACAGACTACATTCTCTTTGCCCGGTTCGAAGGCAAACAAGCAGGCAAGGAGTTCGTAGTGCGAGCCCGTGCAGTGCTAATGGATGCCGGGGGACAGATCGTATGGTTACAGGACCCCCGGGATTTTTCCAAGGGAGGGAATATCTGGCCGATCGTACTCTACATGGAGCTTGTCCAGACTCTGACAGATCTCTCCGACCTGAACAAATCCGACGGATACGCCGAACCCGGGCCCCTTGAAACCCGCGCCCGCAAGCGATATGAGAAATCGATACAGGAGCGGAAGAAACGACAAAACACGGATAAATGATCATGAAAATATTTCGACTGAAAATAATAAAGTCCACCATGGCGGCACTGGCAACGATGGGCAGTTTCGCCTGGGGCGGACAACTGACGGAAGATTCCATCCGCGAATTATTCAGACAGAAAGATCGGCTTCTTGAACAGGAACGCGTCGGAGAATTAATAAAGCTCTACACACCGGATGCAACCGTTCGGTTTTCCTTTGCAGTGGTCAGCCCCGGCTCCAGCCGGGAAATGGCAATAGAGGAATATGCAGGTGGGCTGAACAATGCAGAAACGGAACTCATCGCCCATACCACAACTCCGGTAAGCATCAGCATCTCCGATAACAAACAGTCCGCCCTTGTTCAAAGTACAGTTCGACAGGTGCTATCGCCCAGGCGGCTCCGCAAGCGGCAAGCGGTTTGGCATATCGATGAGTCGTTCCCGGTTGTTTACACGAATGGAGCCCCGAGAATCGCCTCCGGACAGGCGACCATCGTCCGCATGACGCTGGAACCCGATGAATTCTACACGCGGGTTATGGCATTGATTAAAGAGCAAGGTGCGCTCGAAAGAGGAAGGGCCATCGAACTGCTGGAAGAAAGCAAATGCCGATTCAGAGAAGGTGATGGTAAGCGGAAAAAAACTTCGATAGACACGGGCTATATCCCCTTCTGCTGCGGGGATGAAATTCCGGCTCTGGCGTCGCAGATACCCGATCTTCAGGCACTGAACCTCGGTTTCTCTTCCGGCCTGACCGACGAAGGAATGAAATTCATTGGCCAAATGAAGCAGCTTGAATCGCTCCGGCTTACCGGCACCGAGATCACCGACCAGGGCATCGCCGAACTGGCCGGCTGCACGAACCTCTCCTCCTTGTCCATTCAAGGCACGGCATTCACAGGCAACGCACTGCAACCGATTGCCGCCCTCCCCCGTCTCCAAACATTGGAAATTTCCGGAGGAACCGAAACCATAAAAGGTCTTGCCCTCCTCGCGACGGCACCCGCACTCGAAAACCTTGCCCTGAACATCGGGTTGTCTGATAACCACCTGAAACAGCTGGCAGACTTCCCGAGTCTTAAAGCGCTTCGAATCACCGGAGGAACCATCACCGATGCCGGTCTGCACCATTTCCAGGCATTGGAAAAACTGACACGGGTCTACTTCTCGGACACCGGCGTTACCTATGCAGGGACACAGCAATTAAAAAAGCAGTGCCCACACCTGAGAGTCGACCCCGACTCGCTGACCGACCCGTGTAAACACACTCTGAGTTCAATCGAGTACGCAAAAGCCAAATGGGCTGACAGGAACAAAAAAGAAAATGGTGTGCTCCCAACCAAAGAGGATCTGAAAAGCTTCCTGAAATATCGAGGAGGATGGGCCGCAATGACCTGCCAGGACGGAGGAATCATCAGCATGAATCCGGTCGGTACTCCGGCGGATTGTTCAATCCATGGAAAGGCTGAAACCCGCAAACGGGCACTGCCACTGGACGGGCTCTCCAAAGATGATTTCGATACCGATGGCGCAAAGGTCGGACGCTGGACGATGGATCTCGATGCGGCAGAAAAACTCGCCGACGAAAAACAGTTGCCGATCCTGCTGAACTTTACCGGATCCGACTGGTGCTACTGGTGCAAGCTGATGGAAAAAAATGTCTTCATCCAACCGGAATGGAAAGTCTACGCCGCCGATAGCGTCGTCATGGTATTGGTCGATTTCCCGCGCGACAAAACCGCTGTTCCGGAAAAGTACAAGGAACGCAATAACCGCCTGAAAGACCAATATGAAATCTCGGGTTATCCCACCTTCATTCTGCTCAGGCCGGATGGTAAGACCGAATGTGCCCGACTTAGAGCAGGCCGTAATAAAACTCCTGAAAGCTTCATCGGGGAAATCAAAGCTGCACTCACGAAGGAGACGGATTGATCGTTCAAATCCTGCTCGCTTATTCCGCAGCACCGACCGCAATTGCAGCAAACGGTGGTGGGGTTACGAAATCCGATCTGGAAGAACCGCACGAGTTCACCGGCAGGAATGGTAAAACAGTCCGGTGCAGGGCACGACTGCGCTGACTTAAGGATTATTTTCACCAGGCAGCCCGGAAGTCTGCAGTACGTTTTCGGCAGACGGCTTGCTGTCTCGTCCCGGATATTTTTCCGCCTTTTACTCCACCGGTTCAATATATTTCTTGCAGGTTAATACCAAAACGGTACTGTTTATACGGATTTGTGCAAAATGCAAATCGACTCATGGGTTCCGGGTTCAGAAAGGAGCCTTATCTGCCATCGGAATTTGCTCCTCTGGCAGCCGGAGTACATATGCTGAAACTAACGAAAATCGAGGACTACGCATTTCAGATTCTGAACTGCATCGCCAATAGCGATCCGTCCACCCCTCGCACAGCAAAAGAGCTCGCCGATGAGGTCAGCCTCCCGTTGCCCACGGTCAGTAAAATTTTAAAATTCCTGACCCAAGGTAATATATTAATTTCGTATCAGGGCAGCAAAGGGGGCTACATGCTGGCCAGACCGGCCCATAAAATCAGTATTGCCGATGTCATGGCCGCGTTCGACGGCCCACAGGCTCTCACGGATTGCTGTACTGAAGCCGGATGCCCGCGAAACTGCAGCGTCAGTCCCAGTTGGAAGAAGCTGAACATCGAGATTGAAAATCTGCTAAAAACACTGACGCTGGCGGACCTGTCACACCCCTGACCCGCAAATACCGGATTCGAAAACCATGAGAACCATCCACCTGATCTTTTTTTCTCCAACCCGCACCACCCGCACCACGCTGGAAGCCATTGCCGCGGGAACCGGATGCACGCCGGGAAGCGTCCTGGATCTCACCCGTGCAGTGCCGCCCGGGCGCCCAGAGTTTGGAACCGGCGACCTGGTACTGATCGGCATGCCGGTCTATGCCGGCCGCCTGCCTGCGCTGGCCGTCGAACGCTTTCAAAAGATCAAAGGCGGAGGGGCCGTCGCAGCTCCGATAGTCGTTTACGGAAACCGCCATTACGACGATGCCCTGATCGAGCTCTATGATCTGTGCCGCGAGCAGCACTTCCGCCCCATTGCAGCGGGCGCCTTTCTGGGCGAGCACTCCTTTTCAACCACTACACTGCCGCTTTCCGCCGGGCGACCGGATGCTGCCGACCTCGAGCAAGCGGCACAATTCGGCCGCAGGCTTCGGCATGCGGAACAGCGCCTTGAAAAGGTTCCCGGAAACCGCCCCTATAAAGACCTGATGCAACCCAGCGGTTCTGCAACGAGCGTGAATCCCGCAGCATGCAGCCGATGCGGCATCTGCATTGCGATTTGCCCGACGGGAGGTATGCACCTGACGGAAACCGCAGCCGAAGCCGATCCGAACCACTGCATCTGGTGTATGGCCTGCGAACGGTACTGCCCAGAAAACGCCCGCTCGCTCACCCATGAAAAAGTGATGGCCTCGGCGCAAAAACTGGATCAACTCTTCAGCGAACGCCGGGAACCGGAACTGTTCTTCAGCACATAAATGAATCAACCGGAGAACCAGTTTCAAAGCGGGCATGTGGCGGCGGTTACTGCAACGCATCTGCTGCACGACGCCTATTCCTCTTTCTTTGCCCCGTTAATTCCCCTGCTGAGCGAAAAACTCGGTTTTGCGTATGCAATGGCGGGCATCCTTTCCATCGTGCAACGGCTCCCCGCCTTGTTTAATCCGCTGATTGGAATTCTGGCCGACAAAGTGGTTGTGCGTTCCGGTCTGATTCTGGCGCCCCTCATTACGATTCTCTCGATGGGGGCCCTCGGACTGGCTCCTTCGGTTGCAGTGCTGGCCATCCTGATGCTGGTCTGCGGAACCAGCGCTGCCGTATACCATGTGACGGCACCGGTGCTGATGCGGCGCGTTTCGGGCCGAAAAATCGGCCGCGGCATGAGCTTTTTCATGTTCGGCGGTGAGCTGGCCCGTACACTGGGGCCACTGATGATTACGGCGGCCGTTTCCTGGTGGGGACTGGAGGGAACCTGGCGGTTGATCCCGTTCGGACTGGTGGCCTCTCTCCTGCTGTTTCTGAACCTGCGGACCATCGACAAAGAGAATCTGCGGCGTTTTACCACGCCGGCAAAACAGTCCCTTACAGCATCGTTCCGCGCGTTTTCCCCGCTCTTCATACAACTCTTTCCGATCATGCTTTTTCGCGGATTCTCCAAGACAGCCCTGGCCCTTTTTCTGCCTTCCTACATGGTGGATTCGGGATACTCCTTTAAACTGGCAGCCCTTGCTCTTGCGGTGCTGGAACTGGCCGGTGCCGGCGGGGCGCTGCTGGCCGGAACCTGGTCGGACCAGGCCGGCCGGAAAAAAGTGCTGCTCGCCATCATGCTGGTTTCTCCGGCGCTCATGTATGGCTTTACCTTCTGTTCAGGCATGGCCCTCTGGGTGATGCTGGTTCTGATGGGCCTGGTCTTTTTTGCCGGCACCCCCGTTTTTATGGCCATGATTCACGACCTGAACTCCGACCGTCCCTCGCTGGCCAATGGGATGTTTATGACCCTCAACTTCGTGGCCGGTTCGATTATTGCACTGCTGGTCGGGCTTTCGGCCGACTATTGGGGCCTATCGCTGACCTATAAACTTTGTGCCCTGCTCGGTCTGTTGGCCATCCCGCCGACCCTGCGCATAAAAAAATAGAAATCCGGACGGGTAATCCTTGCCTAACCGGTGCCAGAGCGTACGATTTGATGAGAGAATAACGAGGACAACATAATCATGTATCTCCTGGAAATCGACCGCAAACATAACCGCATTCATCTGATGATGTCTGAGCATTTTGATGCGCCGCAGGCGGAGTCGTTGCTGGCAGATGCGCAGGCCCGTGCGGAGGAGATGGAGACGGGATTTCATGTTCTGTGCGACCTCACCACGCTGGAAGAATTCGATCCGGAAGCCAAGACCATTTTCCGCCGCTTCATGGATCTGATGAACCAGCGCGGCGCACATAAAATTATCCGGATCATACCCGACCCGCTCGATAACTTCGGGCTCACGGTCATGTCTTATTTCCACTATGACGATTCGGTGCACATCATCACCTGCAAAACCCTGAAAGAAGCTCTGACCCACCTTTGAGGGGAACAAACAATCGACGGGATAGGCTCCTGAATAAGCAGACAGTCTGTCACAACTCTTCAACAGGTTCTGGAACATCATGGCGGGAACCGAAGACAACATCGGCAAAGGGTACTGCCCGCATTTTAATTTCGTGAAGCTCCGCGGCGGTCCATCCTTCATATCTTAATGTCAGATGCCGGGGCTTTGCGGTTTTGACTTCATTTTCCTGTCAGGGTAGGTGTCGATGCATCTGGTTGGTCAGATCCACTTGCGGACGTGTTTCCGATACTCCCGGAAAAGGTCTCCGAAGGTTTCTTCGAGCATCTGTTCTTCTGTTTTAATGAAATGCCGATCAAACACAACCGCCAACAGGATCACGCCCCCCCAAGGGGAGGCCGATCCCAGAAGAACGGCAATCCCGGTTACCATCAGAAGCATACCGAGATACATGGGATGTCTACTTATGCGGAAAACGCCTGCTGTTACCAAGGTACTTGACCGCTCGAAGGGTTTGACGCTCGTTCCATGAATCCTGAATGCACGATCTGCAAGGAGGTTCAAAATGATTCCGGCAGCAAGGGGTGCCAGCGCGAGGAGACGCCATGGGAAGGAGATCGGGTTCCTTAAGGGAAGCAGGAAGTGAAGAACGGTCATGATTACAATGGTTGCAAGCAAATAGGTTGGCGGCAGTATCTTCTTCATTTCGCGTCCTTCGTTCAGTTTCAACCCCGCTCTTTAGTCTTCAGCGGCAGCGTTTGTATTTATTGAGCTGGAACTTTTGCAATAAAGCCGAATCCTGAACCAACTCGTGGTCCAGTTCCCGGCAGGAACGTCAGTTAGTTTTCTGCTTTGATATCGCTCCTCGAATTTTATTCCTGATTTTTGGTTACCCGGATAACCCATCAGATGACGGCGCATGGCGCCGAATGATTTCTGCACCGATCTTTTGGAGTGCTTCACGCAGGACCAGCACACCAAGCAACAGGTCGCCGCCGGGGCTTTCCACGACGGGAACCGCATCGGCCCGCATATCCTGCATTTCAGTTAAGGCCTCTCCAAGATTCATCTCGCCTGCAAACCGGTCGTGAACAGGCTGCATGACATCTTCGACGATGAGCCAGTTCAGAATATCGTGATCAATCAGGGCCTCTTTCATCATATCGAATGTCAGCACACCGATGATCCTCCGTTCTTTGGAAACAACCGGGAAGACCAAGGTGTCCTGTCTGGAAAATTCCTGCGCCGCAGTTACGAGCGATGTGTCTTCGCGCAAGGGCTCGATTTCGGTGTTGACCACATCCTGCACCTTCCACTCGGCCATCACATCTTCCTCGGTCACGTTCCGGCCGATCTCCCCGGCACGTTTTATGGCCAATTTGGTAAAGGCAGGGCCCATGAGCTGTACGCACAGCGTAGTGGCAGTGATCGTGAATATGATCATGTCGCCCAGGCTCATACCCTCCACCATCGGGATGTACTGCAGGTGCTGGCTGGCCACAATGGAAAGGCCGACGGCCACGCCCCCCTGGGCAAAGAGCGCCATGCCCAGATTGTCCTTCACGGATTTCTCGGCACGGGATGCCGCGCTCCCCCAATAGGCGCCCAACCCTTTTCCGACGCAGAGCATCAAAATATAAACCGCCGCCAATCCCCAAATCCAGACCGGCATGTTTTTGAGCGACAGGCGTGCGCCGATGAGCACAAAGAAGACGATATAGATCGGCGATGAAAAGGAGTGGATCACTGCGAACAGTTTCCTGCTCCGACGCGGCGAGCGATTCACCAACACAATACCCGCCGCCATCGTGGCGAGAATCATTCCAACATGGAACGCAACCGCCATCGCAATGCACAGCAGAATGATCCCTGTGGTAATCCCCAGCCGTTTATCAGTTTGGGGTATGCAGCGGATCATAAAATCAAGGGTAAAACCGGCACCGAGACCGAGGGTAATGCCTCCGCCCAGTTCAATGGCCGTGTGGAGTATCGTTGCTCCAACAGACTCTCCTCCACTCTGTGTGAGGATGGCGGCAATACCCGTGCCCAGTCCGTAAAGCGTCATGGCCAGGGCATCGTCCAGTGCAATAATCGCAATAATGGAGGTCGTAAGAACACCGGCAGAGCGATATTCCCACAACACGTCGATGGTCGACGCCGGGTCGGTGGCCGAAGCAATGGCTCCGAAAATCAAACCGGCCGCCAGCGCAACCTCCACGTTGTGTGCCACAGAATAAACCACCCAAGCGCAGGCGGAGCCCACAAGGAAAAAGGCGGCCAGACCTTCGGCCAGTAAAATCACGGCGAACTGCTTCCCATATTTCCTGAAGATGCTACCTTGCAGTTCGCCGCCTACCAGAAACCCAATCAACCCCAGCGCAAAATTGGTAAAGGGTCTAAGCGCCGCAATATCCGCCGGAAGCAGCAGACCCAGCCCCGTCTCACCAATCAACAGGCCGACTAGAATATAGCCAACCACTTGCGGCACCTTCAGCTTCTGGAAAATCCACGCACCAACCACGCCGCCTGCCACGCAGACTCCAAGAATGGCAAGAATGCTGAGATGTATATCGAGCATGACAAGCTCCTCCAGCTATTCCAACGGCTTATGGCAGGACCACCAGTCGTATCCTTCGTATTGCTCCAGACTGTTCGCGGCTTATTCCCTGTTATTGTTCGGTTGTTTTACCAACCCGTTCCCGCGGAAGGAACCTGTTCTACGGGAATGTTATTCTATGATTGCGATGGCATTGACGGGACACGCATCCGCGGCATCCTGGCAACCGGCTTCTGCATCGGTCGGCACGGTCTCCACTTTAACTTTCGCCAGATTATCATCCATTTCAAAAACGGTGTTGCAGATTTGTTCGCAAACACCGCATCCGATACAACGATCTGGATCAACTGCTGCTTTCATAATTATTCTCCATTCATCTTTCCCACGACGACGGTTTCGACTTCAGCGTGCTACTAACCTGCGATATGGTGTAGACTGGTCTGCGGCATGTTCCCCATGCCGGGTGACCACATTTTAATTTCGTGAAACTGAGCAGATGTCATTGCTTCGGCAGATGTAGTACGGATTGTGTCGAATGGCTGGCGTCTCGATCCGGCCCGTCCGCTGCAGTTTGCCAAGATACTTAGCAACTTCATTCAGATGAAGGCCCAGCGCGTCGGAAATATCCTTTTCCGTGCAGGGGCGTCGCTGGAGCATTGCCAGAATCGTTTCCTCATTGGCTTTGCTCGCGGACGTGATGTCGGAACTGAATTCCGCAATGATTTCGGCAGGCGGGTCAAACCCCACCGTCAAGGATTGCAATTTTTGCCGCGGCATGGGACGAACAAATCCTTCGGCCGGCGGGCGCACGGCGGTGTTGAGCTGAATACGGTCGGGATGAACCGACCGGGCCCATTCGGCAAGCTGCGCAACTTCTTTCTGTGTCGAATTAACGCCCCAGATCATAAAAATTTCCAGCCATAGTCTGCCGTCAAACTCCTGGCGGAAGGTCTGCATACCGGCAATCAAACCGGCCAGATTAAGAGCCGGGTGCGGCCGGTTGATGTAATTAAATGAAGCCTCGTCCCCCGCGCTGAGCGAGACCTTGACCACGTCGGCTTTTGCTGCCGCGGCCCGTACCTCGGGAATTCCCAGTGCAGAGCCATTGGTGAGCAGCACAACCGGAATGGAGGAAGCGGCACGGACGAATTCAATGACTTCGCCAAAGCGCGCATGCAACGTCGGCTCTCCGGAACCCGACAGCGTAATATAATCCGCCTCGCCGCCCGAATGAATCCACTCATCAAGTTCTCCGGTAACCTCCTTGATCGGGACGTAGTCCCGCCGTTCGAGCGTCTTGGTTGTGGTGCGGCCGAGCTGGCAGAAAATGCAATCAAAACTGCACGTTTTATACGGCGTTAGATCAATGCCTAATGAACGCCCGAACCGGCGCGAAGGCACGGGCCCAAACAGATGTTTATATTTTTTCATGATTTCATACGTTCCCCGCAGCCAACCCCGGTGACCGGTCAAAATCCGCCGATCGAACCTGGAGTTCGACCGGCTTCAATAACACTATTTTTCCAGCGGCTTGTGACAGAACCACCAGTCGAAGCCTTCATGTTTTTCCAGACGCTGTTCCGCATCCTTCATATTATTGGCCGGCGGAATAATAATCCGGTCGCCGATCAATTCGTTGTCCGGCCATCCGGCGGCGACAGCACCCTGCACATCGGCAATCTGCAGTGCTTTAACTGCACGAACCACTTCGTCCATGTTGCGGCCGACTTCCTGCGGATAATACATAATCAGGCGCACCTTGCTCTCGGGGTCCACAATGAACACGGCGCGGACAGTATTGGTGCCTTTCCCCGGATGGAGCATGCCGAGTTTCAACGCGACCGCATCGTTGGCCGCCACGATCGGGAACTGAATATCGACCTTCAGTTCATCCTTAATCCACTGCACCCATTTAATGTGGGAGAACACCTGATCAATAGACATGCCGATCAACTTGCAACCCAGTTTTTCGAACTGTTCGAACCGCTTTTGAAACGCCACGAATTCCGTGGTGCAAACGGGAGTGAAGTCGGCCGGGTGACTGAACAAAACAAACCATTGGCCTTTCAGGTCGGCCGGGATGTTCATCGGGCCGTGTGTCGTTTGCACCTGCAACTCGGGGAATTCATCTCCCAACAGCGGCATATTAATTTTTGCTTCTTCCATTTTACTGCTCCTTATACTTGTTTCTGTTTCCACTGCACTGACCATCAATTCAACGTACTGATTTGCTGGTTGATTTTAAGCTGCATGCCGGCATAGCCCTGTTTCACGCAGAAGCCCAGTTCCTGCTGAAGCTCATCCATCACACGGTCTCCTGTGCAATGGCACGGGATGAGATAAGCGGGATCCCATTGCTTCAGCGCGTTCAACGTGGCCTGTATACGATCGTCCTGCGCATTTTTCAGATGCAGGCCACCGATGATGGCATAGATCGAAGTCTCACCCGTCACGCGTTTAATTTGTTCAACGGTATTGATCAGTCCGGCATGGCAGCAGCCGGTCAGAATCACGAGTCCGCTTGGGGTTTTGATCCATAGAGCCAGATCATCCTCGATGAGATCCGGAACACGCCCTTCGGTATCCATGAAAAACGGCCCTCCGGTATCTTCCAATGGATTCGTGCGGGGAATTGCGCCGGAACTGCCCAGCCAGTACCACAGCTGATGCGGCTCTTCTGTTGTTGTTCTCTGGCTGGAGGGATGCGCCAGCAGCGCAGTTCTCGCAGCCAGCGGCATGGAAACATCCTTAACCGCCTGGCCGGGATGGATGCTGTACCGTTGCTCTATGGCTTTGGGATGCATCAGCACCTGCATATGCGGGTTTTGATGAAGCCTCTGCTCTACCGACCCGGTGTGGTCATAGTGCCCGTGGCTCAGTACCAGCTGATTGGCCGACTGAAGGTTAATGCCCATGCGTGCGGCATTTTCAGCCAGCGCATCACTGCTGCCGGTATCGAAGAGAACCTTTTGTTTGTCTGCTTCAATCCAGACCGCAAAACCGTGTTCAGAACGATAACCGGGCCCGGCCCGGTTATCCATTAGAATGCTGATCTTTACTTCATGGCTAGTGGTCACAGGCATTGGCTCCGGTTTGCAGTGTTTTATTGAGGTAGGCCGTCACCACTTCGGTTGGGGTTAATTCTCCGGATGCACCGGTCAACACCGTGATGTTCTGTGCCTCGAAGAGCATCTGTGCCCGCTGGCCCATGCCGCCGGCAATAATCATGTCCACTCCGCGTTTCGCGAGCCACGGCGGTAACAGGCCGGGTTCGTGCGGCGGAGCATCAAGCTCGGCCTCGGCAATGATGGAATTTGTGACGGGATCAACCTCCAATACGGTGAACTTTTCGCAGTGGCCGAAGTGCATGCTCAGTTTTCCATTTGCTGTCGGGATGGCTATCTTCATTCTTTAGTCCTTGGTTTCGTTATTGAACGGTTTTTTCGAAGGGCCACATCAGGATTGAATGGCACTAAGTTAAGGCATCTTTAGCGTGTGTTTGTTGCGTAACCGATGCTCTATCATTTTATCCCTTACGGTCGTTAAAAGCTGATACGGTTTGGGTCTGCGCTTAACGCATCGTGGTTCGCTTCGCCCCGGACGGAGTGGGACCCTGTTGTCTGAGATAACATTGTAAAGATCGGTTTGAATCCGACGCCGTTCACGCTTGTTCAATTTGGCATGATTGAGTCCGGGTTCCCATTGGCGAAGAGCCTGCACTGCTCCTTTGAAGCTGAGCCGGTTGACATTGACACCTCTTTCTTCTGCAGCTTCGTACATCAGCATTCGTATACTGTTGTAGACGATGAAGTGCATAATAATTTCATTGAACACTGCATCAGGATTTTTACAGCGCAAAATGTCCATGCCCATGGTGGTTTTGATGTGGCGAAAGAAGAGTTCGACATTCCATCGCTGAAGATAAAGGTTGGCAAGATCGGCAGCAGGATACTGATCAGCATCAGTGAGAGTGGTGATTACATGGAAGGATTCAGTGCGGTATCCGGGAACGTTGACGGTGACATGGATTTGACGGAGTTGAATGAACGCAGGAAGGGCTTCCCATTGTGAATGGGTATAGGCGCTATCAGATCTCCATCGGGGTTTCTTCCATGAGATCAGAAGGTCATTGGCCCCGAATACCTCTAGTGCTTCGGAGGCCTTGACCGCCTTGCGACAGGCCAGTGTAACCACGGAGTCAACTCCAATACCCTTCAGGCATGCGAGGTCGTAATAACTGCAAAACCCCTTATCGCCCAAGAAAATATCACCCGTTTCAAACGTATCCCACTGCTTGCGAAAGAGCGGAAGCTCTGCGCTTTTCTTGTTTCCGACTTCAAAGCTGAGCAGACCGCCGGTCGCAAGCGAAAAGAACGCACAGATGCGGGCCGTCGGGAACCCGCATCCTTGCTTCTGGTGACGCAACTGGGGCCACGCAGCCTGACTCTCGGGCGTATCGGGCATACTGACCCCGGTGCCATCGACGACGACAACCCTTCTTTCATTAAGATAGCCTCGCTCCGGCATGTAATTCAACCGCTTGGCCGTGTGTTTCAAAATCTTCATCAGTTCCGATCGTTGAAGCTTCTTGCGGGCCTGGCAATAAGCAGAGGTGGATGAGGATGGCAGCTTAAGCCCGTTCATTGAAGCATAGGACTGCATCTTCAGTACGACCTCCTTGCATCCACCATCAGCACTGAGCACCTGCGAAAAGAAGCCCCAGAAGGTATTGGATTTAGAAAAAACCCTACGTCTTGAGTGCGCCCGATTGTCCGATGGTTGCAAGAACGTCGACGGAATGAAGCGGCCAAAATATTCTGATAACTGCGATAGACTCTTCTGCCGAAGCATAACGAGCTGATCCTCCATTTGCTTCTCAATGGAGCGTCTTTTGCGATTCAATGTCTGGATGTGGAATCCATCGAAATAAGGAGTAGTAGTTTTCATGCATAACACTATCATTTAAAGACAGAATTATACAGTCTTTGCTGTGAAAAGTAGGGGGATTTGTCGTGCTCAAATCTCTTCTAAAAGAAGCTTAACTTAGTGCCATTCACATCAGGATTCCTCCGTCCATTACTTTGACATTGGAAAATCCGGCCTGCTTCAGAATCAACGCTGCTTCATAGCCGCGCAGGGAAATCTTGCAGAATGCAACGACCGGTTTGTTTTTATCGAGCTCTTCCATGCGGCGCCGAATGGCACCTAACGGGATATTCACCGTGCCTTCGATCCGCATCTGCTCGACCTCTTCTGGCGAGCGCACATCCAGCAGGGTGATTGCAGATCCATTTTCACGCATGGCATGAACATCTGCGGGACTGATGCCTTCCATAAAGCCGTCCACTTTGTTTCGCAGAATGTTGGCGGCAGCCAAAATATTATCCATGGCCGGTGAGAACGGAGGCGCATATGCAAGATCGAGCTGTGCCAGTTGGTCAATGGTCATTCCCGCCGTCAGCGCGGTGGCGGCAATATCGATCCGCCGGCCGGCATCCCCCGGTCCAGTGGCCTGGGCCCCCAGCAGTTTTCCGGTTTTACGATCCGCAACCAGCTTTAGGAAAAGCAGTTTAGCGGTCGGGATAAAGTGTGGTTTATCCGGTGCAGGCGCATGGCAGGTGACAACATCATACCCGGCATCGCGTGCCTCCTGCTCGCCGAGCCCGGTACGGGCCACACTGAAGTCGAAAATTTTGCAGATGGCACTGCCGAGAACACCGGGAAACTCGTCTCCCACTCCGCAGATGGCATTGGCGGCGACCCGCCCTTCTTTGTTCGCGGTCGATCCGAGCGGAACATAACATGCTTTTCCGGTGATGATATTCATTTTCTCGGCGCAGTCGCCGACGGCAAAGATGGCCGGATCGAACGTCTGCATCTGGCTGTTCACCGCAATCGCGCCGGAGGGCCCGACCTTCAATCCGGCATCCACCGCCAGTTGAGCGGCCGGCCGCACGCCCACCGCCACGATTACGATATCGGCCGGGAATTCACCATGATCGGTAACGACTTTTTCAACCTTTCCCTCGCCCACCATTCCGGTGACCCTGGTGCCGGTTCTGATGCGTACCCCCCGGGCTTCAAAATGCCGCTCGACCAAGGCGGCCATTTCCGGATCCATCATCGGCAGGATGTGGGGGAGAAATTCGACAACGGTGATGCGACAGCCCATTTCCTGAAAGGCTTCGGCCACTTCCACTCCGATCAGTCCACCGCCAACAATCACGGCATTGAGTGCTTTATGCTGAGCCAGCGTTTCCTTGATCCGGTCGGCATCGTGAATATCTTTCAAGTTGAAAACGTTCTGCAGGTCGATGCCGGGAATGGGCGGAATGGACGACTCAGCACCGGTGGCCAGCACCAGTTTGTCGTATTCCAGTTCCTGCGTCTTGCCGTCCATTTTCCTGACGGCGACGGTTTTGTTTTCGCGATCGATCGCGGTGGCTTCGGTCTGGTTAAGCACCGTTACATCCTTGACGTTCCGGAAAAACACGCTGTCGCGCACCGTGCCCACCGGAGTGGCCATGAGTTCTTTCTGCTCCTTCACCACGCCTGAAATATAGTAAGGAAGGCCACAGCCGGCATAGGACAGGAACTCGCCCTTTTCGACAATGGTCACTTCAGCAGTATCGCACAAGCGGCGGATGCGCGATGCGGCTTTCGGCCCGGCGGCCACACCGCCAATCACAACTACTTTCATGGGTTTGTCTCCTGGTTGTTCAAGTTGTTTCGTTCTTTGCCTCTTCCGCCGAGAGGGCAAGAATAGGGGCGATGATGTTCCGCAGTTTTGCGGCAGTTTCTGTTTGTGCATAGCGCTGCATAAATGGGGTTCCCGAATCGCAAGCCTTGCTGATTGCGGGATCGATTGGCAGTTTCCCCAGGAATGGAACCCCGAAGTCGTTCGCCATTTCTTCGCCTCCGCCGGACGGAAAGATATCAACCACCTCTCCGCACCTAGGGCAGGAGAAGCCGCTCATGTTTTCCACAATACCGAGAACGGGGAGCTTCAGCTTCCGGCAGAAAGTCAGCGACTTCCGGACATCGATTGCGGCCACCTGCTGCGGTGTTGTGACAATGATGGCTCCATCCGGGTGCTCTATGAGCTGGCAGATCGACAGCGGCTCATCGCCGGTTCCCGGCGGGCTGTCGATGATCAGATAATCCAGATCCCCCCATGCAACGTCGCCGAGGAGCTGCTTGATGGCTTTAATTTTCATGGGGCCGCGCCAGATGACGGCGTCGTTCCCGCTCTTAATCAGGAAACCGATCGACATGACCTTCAGAGTATCGAGGTATACGGGATCCAGCACAGACCCGGAGGACGTCGGCGAAACACCGGCAAGCCCCAGCATCATCGGAATGCTCGGGCCGTGAATATCAATATCCAATAAACCAACACTCCGGCCCGACTGCGAAAGCGATACGGCAAGATTTGTTGCGACGGTACTTTTCCCGACGCCCCCTTTGCCGGACAGCACCATGATCTTGTGCCGGATCCGGTTCATCCGGCGGTTGATTTTCTCCCGCTCCTCCTGTGCTGTTGCTGAAGCAGGTTTGGTGGCCATTTTTTCAGACATGACGACCTCCCCGGGCTGGCGGCGTGTGCCCCGACTTCCCATGAAAGCGTTTTTCATGATGTATGAACTGTTTGAGCTTTTGTTTCAGCGGAACTTTCGGTGGTTGCTCCGCGTAGGCCGTAAGCGCTTTATGGAGCGTGTCGACCGCCAGCTTTGCGCAGTGCTCGTGATCCTCCCGGATCTGCGGTGCGGCGGCAAGAATATCGTCCGGCAGCAGCGCAGAAGCCTCCTTCAGGTACAGGCCCTCAATCATGTGGGCGGCAATGCTGCAGCAGATCACCGAGTCCTCGCACCCGTCGGATTCAAAGCTGACTTTGCGGATTATGCCCCCCTCTATTTTCAGCCAGAATTGCAGGGTGTCGCCGCAGGGACCCGTGATTCGGGCATGGGCCGACGCATGCAGCATTGAACCGAAGTTGAGGGGCCGCCCTTCGGCGGCAGCTAACAAATCGTAGTTCATAGCTTCTCCTGGATTCGTTTGATGGCCTGAGGTACAGGTACACCGGACCCTACGTCATGCCCCACTGGTTCCAACGCGTCGTGGGGCGGGTTGGCAAAACAGGAAATGCACTCGGCGTATGTTTTCATGGCGCAACCCTATGTGCTTCCACGTTGGCCCCAGTTGCCGCCATCAATTTGCCGTAGATGAGCTGGTGGATGGCCTCCCGAACGGTCGCACCGTTACATTCGTAGACCGCAATGTTTGCTGCATCCAGGGTCTCATATGCGATCGAACCGATATGGCTGCAGATGACCATATCGACGTTTTCCGCCAACAGTTTCAAGGCGACCTGAATGCCCGCACCTTTTGATGTGTGCGGGTTCCGGTCGTTACCCTTCACAACAAACGTGCCGACATCGGTGTCGTAGACCAGAAATCCGGACGCACGGCCGAAACGATCGGCGAGCGGTGCGTCCAAATCGTTTCCGGTTGTTGTAAGCGCAATTCTCATGATGTTTTTTTACCACACCCAATGTCCAGCTGCGTTGGCTTCATCAATAGAGACCAGCTCACCGTGTTTGAATTTTTCTATGGCGTCATTCACCGTGCAGGCTGTGCAGGTGCAAACGGCAATATGGGCCGCCTTCAGTGTTTCAAAGGCCTTGGGGCCGCAGTTTCCTGTGATTACACATCCGACTTTTTCATCACACAAATGCAAGGCCGTCTGAATCCCTGCGCCTTGAGCCGTTTTCATATTTTGCTCGTTGCTCTGCACATGGTAGGTGCCCAGATCCGAATCGTAGATCAACATCTTCGGGGCACGCCCAAAGCGGCTGTCGATTGGTGCATCCAGATTGATCCCGGATGTTGTAATTGCAATTTTCATGGTGATCTCCTGTTGGTTGGCGAGGGCATCTGAAACAGGATGCCCGCCGTTTCTATTGCTTCTCCTTCGCATTAAGTGCAGACAGCTCCTGCTCAATCGCCTCGAGCTGCCCGCGCAACACTTCGCGTTCCGACTGCAACGCGGTGCGGCTGATATCCGTTTTGGGGCGTTTAAACGAGCGGTAGTCGCGAGGAAAACCATGGAATCCCCAGCCTTTACCGCGAGTCCTGCCCGCCCGGCCCCGACTGGAAACCTGCCTTCCCGCCCTGACGTTGCCTGTGCAATAGCCGGCTTTTCTACCTGTCATAGGCCCAGTTCCTACGGGCCCGGTTCCATCTCCGCTTGGCATAATCGGCCTCCTTTCCATTCTATATATACTGCTTTCATCCTCTTCATTAGCGCATCAAGTATGCCATCGAAATATGACGCACATAAAAATGACACAACTACTTTACGGGGTTTATTTTGCGATAGTTACAGCAGGAATTTTACGCACCCAAAAGGGTGCAATAATGCAACCTTCTGCGACGCCATCAGTTGCAACATTGCAACACCACATAAACCGTCCATCTGGCCGCAGGGGGCTGCGTGCACGAGACCTTCATTTTTTGGTGGAGCACACGTTGCGCATCGTTCACGCCACGAGGTCCCCTTGGAAGGATTCATAACCCGAAAGAGAATCAGAGTTGCCCCAACGGAAATCTTCAGCTTTTATTCATGAACACTCGTTGGAGGTCCGCTTCGCATGCGTATTTCAGAATTTAAACTGATCAGCAGAGATGGTTTGCAGTTGCAGGGCAGACTCTGGGTCCCGGCCCTGCCTCCGAAAGCCGCTGTTGTTCTGATTCATGGGCTCGGAGAACATGCCGGACGTTACAGCCACACGGTTTCCGCCCTGAATGCGGCCGGATACGCCGTTGCAGCCTGCGATCTGCGCGGGCATGGCAGATCGGAAGGTAAACGCGGCCATACGCCGCACTATGACCTTTTGCTGGACGATATCTTCCGGACATTGGAAAAAACGGCGGAGCTTGTCCCCTCCCTCCCGCTTTTTCTCTATGGGCACAGTCTGGGAGGAAATCTGGCGATCACCTACACCCTGAAACACAAACCCGCACTCGCGGGCGTAATTGCCACGGCCCCGCTGTTGCGGCTGGTGCATGAGCCGCCGATGTGGCAGCAGGCGCTGCTTCGCGGATTTCAGACGCTGAAGGTTCAGCCATCTATTCCAAACGGCATTGATGACAGACACCTTTCACGGGATATCAATGTGGTTCGGGCCTACCGGAACGACCCCTTGACACATCGAAAAATAACCGCGCCACTGGCAGTCGGAATGCTCGAAGCCGGAGAATGGTGCCTGGCGCATGCACACGAATTCCCGACCCCGCTTCTGCTGGTGCATGGAGATGCTGATCAAATTACATCCTTTAAAGCGACGGAAGAGTTTGCCAATCTGTCTTCAGATCAGTGCACCTTGAAGATTCTACCGGGCGTTTATCACGAACCGCACAACGAACCGGAAAGACGGGAAATCCTGCTGTTTATAACAGACTGGCTTAACGGGTGCTTAACTATCTGACGGGAGAATCAAATGAAAAAAGAGTTAATACAGATTTCAGCCGCCATGGCTTTGCTGATGCTTACAGGATGCGCCACATCATTTCAGGCCAACCAGCTGGACCCTGTTTCAGCATTTCCATCGGTAAAATATAAAAAGACGATATTTGTGGATCTGGCCTATTCCGGGCGCTTCAACGGCGAAAGCTGGCCCGAAACCGACGAGCAGAATCAGGCCTACCTGAAAGGTCGCTGCAGCCAAATCCTCAATGATTCCGACCTGTTTACTGTTGTCTCTGACAAAAAGGGCGCCGACTTAACGCTATCGGTTGCTGTGATTAATGACAGAGAGGTCGATTCCTCCAAACAGCTCCGCTCTGCGTTAACGCTTTACCTGATTCCTTATACAACGTCCGATTCCTTCCGCTCGCTGGCAATGCTGAGGCAGACTTCAACCGGGAAAGATTATAAGTTTTCTTTCAAGGACGGGGTAATCCACAAACAGGCCCTATGGCTCGCGCCGCTGGCCCCGTTTAAATCCACTGGTCGGGGAATCGAGCAGTGCACCGACCGGATCTTTGAAAACCTGTGCCTGGAAATCCACGACACAGGTCTTCTGAAATAATCCTACTCATATCGCAGTGCATCGATCGGATTGAGCAACGCTGCTTTGCGGGCGGGCCAGATACCGAACACAATCCCGATAATGGCTGAGAAACCAAAGGCCATATAGATTGATTCGCGGGTAAACATGACCTGCATACCGGCAAACCGTTCCACCAGATAGCCTGCCCCCGCGCCCAGTGCAATGCCGAGGCACCCGCCGAAGAAGCTGATAATCAGGGCCTCGATGAGGAACTGCATCAGCACATCAACGCCCCGGGCTCCCAGTGCTTTGCGCAGACCGATCTCGCGCGTCCGTTCCGTGACGGAAACGAGCATAATATTCATGATGCCGATGCCGCCGACCACCAGCGCAATCGACGCAATACTGGAAAGCAGTACCGACATCACCCGGCTGGTGGAAGAAACAGCATCCTGAATCTCCGCCAGGTTCCGGATATCAAAAGGATTTTCGGCCGAGCCGGTCCGGTGGCGCTGGCCCATTAAGGCCATGATGCTGGTTTGAGCACGGTCCATATTTTCCGCTTCATCGATCTGGATTTCAACGCGGTCCAGATACTGTTTACCGAACAGGCGGCGCATGGCGGTGGTGGTCGGGACAAACGCGGTATCATCGTAATCGCGGAAGCCGCTGCTTCCTTTTTCCGGAAGCACACCGACCACCGTAAAGGTTTGCCGGTTGATTTTCATCTGCTTGCCGACCGGATTTTCGCCCCCGAACAGCTCGCGGGCGGGGGTTACCCCGATCACGGCCACCCGGGCCCGGGAATTCAGATCTTCATCGGTAATAAAACGGCCCACCTGGGGTTCATAGGAACGCATGGTTTCATAGTCCGGATCCACGCCCTGCACCCGGCAGCTCCAGTTCAGATTTCCGACCTTCAGCTGGGCATTTCCATCAACCGTCGGGCTGATCCGCACCACGTGTTCCACTTCTTCACGAATGGCTTTCACATCGGCAGCCGACAGACGCGAGGAGGATCCCGATGCCTGGCGCACGCCACCACGGGAACGACGCTGCGGCATGAGCATCAGCAGATTGGAGCCGAGCCGGCTCATCTGATCTTCCACAGCGGCCTTGGCACCATTACCCACTGCAACCGTTGCAATGACCGCCGCCACACCAATCATGATGCCAAGCGCAGAGAGCGCCGTGCGCACTTTATTGGCTGTTAACGAACGGATCGACTGTTTGACGAGTACCAGCCCTTCGCGGATGGCCCGCAGGCTGAACCCTTTCCGGCCTGCTTGCTCCTCTTCGCGGTTTTCAACGTCTGGAACAGCCGGAGCAGTTGGGTTCGGTGCATCGGAAAGAATCTTGCCATCGCGGATTTCAATAATGCGCTGTGCGTGGTTGGCCACGTTGGCATCGTGTGTTACGAGAATAATGGTGAGGCCGCTTGCATGCAGCTCGCTCATGACTTCCATAATCTCTTTTGCACTTTTAGAGTCGAGGTTCCCCGTCGGTTCATCGGCAAAAATAAGCGAAGGACTGTTCACCAGCGCCCGGGCAATGGCGACGCGCTGCTGCTGACCGCCGGAAAGCTCGTTGGTGTGGTGCGACTTGCGGTCGCCCAACCCCACGAGATCCAGCATTTTATCCGCAAGATCGGCCTTTTTTCCATTGCGGGCATAAATGAGCGGAAGCCCTACGTTTTCCAGCGCACTGGTCCGCTTGAGCAGATTAAACTGCTGAAAGACAAACCCCATGACCCGGTTCCGGAACGAGGCCAGCTCGTTTTCATCGTATTTTGTGACATCCGTTCCGGCAATTTCAAAAGTTCCGGAGTCTGGAACATCGAGCAGCCCCAGAATATGCATGAGCGTCGATTTACCCGACCCCGAGGCTCCGATGATGGCCACATATTCGCCCTTCTCAATGGAAAGGGAAACCCCATCAAGCGCCCGGACCTCGATCTCGCCCATCTGATAGGTTTTTCGGAGATTTTCAACTTTGATCATCTGCCACGACCTCCACCCATGGTCGGCATAAACGGATTTTTAGCTGAAGAGGATTTTCCACCGCCCAGACTGATTGTTTTCACCAGCACTTCGTCGCCTTCTTCCAGCCCTTCAAGAATTTCTGTATAGGAGCCGTCGCTGACGCCCACCTTAATGGTTTTCTGCTCCGGCTCTTCCGGGTTGTCGGTCGCAACCAGCACATAATATTCAGTAGCGCTGCCCGGCTTGCGCTTGCTTCCGCCGGATCCACCGCCAGGTCCACCGCCGGATCCGCCGCCCTGGCCGCCGGGACGCCTGCCCCCTTGGCCAAAACTCGCAAGACGTTCCTTGATCTCTGCATCAGAAAGGCCGCGTTCCTTCATTTTGCTGATCATGAACGACTTGCGTTCATCTTCCGACATGGTGGAAAAATCGGGCCGGTCGCCGCCCCCCGATTTACTGCTGCTCTTCTGCTTTACGGCGGAAGCCGGCAACGCAAGGATGCCTTCTTTTTCTTCAACCACAAATTCCAGATTGGCTGTCATCCCGCTGCGCGCAAAACGCGGAACCCGGTTAGGACGGACATCCACTTCATACATGGTTACATTACTGACGGTCTTTGCATCGTAGGCAATCTTCTCTACCACACATTCAAACTCACGGTCCGCATACGCTTCGAGTGCCACCTTGACCGCCTGCTCATTTTCAACCTGACCGATATCCGTTTCATCGAGGTTCGCCACAATAATCAGATCGTCGGCAATCACCACAACAGCATCGTTCACGCCAATCGACTGCCCCGGCTCGAAGTTCCGGGCAATGATCGTTCCATCCAGCGGGGAAATCAGCGGAGAGGGCTTATAGAGATCTTCCCAGTATGCCAGTTCTTCTTTACTGGTGGCCAGAGCCGCATCGAGCAACGTGGCACGCTCCGTGGAACTGATCCATCCGAGAATCTGGCCCTTCTTCACCTTGTCGCCTTCGTCCACCATCAACTCTTCCAGGCGGCCGGCAATCGGCGGCTTCACATCCAAACGGTTTCGCGGCTGCACTTCGCCCGTCGATTCGACGGTGATGCGGATATCCCGCACCTCCACGACTTCCTTATCATACGAGGGTTTCTCTGCCTCAACAGCAGTCTGCTTTGAGTTATAATACCAATAGCCTGCACCGCCGACTACACCCAGAACCACAATCCATTTAATCGCTTTTTTCATCTTACTCACCCTTCTCCGTGCTCTGCCAAATACTCCAACCCAATGCATTTTTCCAACGTGCCTGTTCCTGTTCAGAGGTGCGCCGGCGCAGCAAATGGGTTTTGCCCTGATTAATCAAATTACTTTCAATAATGTCCCAGTCTTCATAGGAGAGCAGGCCCTGCTTATATTTGGTGGTCGAGATTTTCGCCCGCAATTCCTCTGCTTCGAACAACTGCTTCTGAACCGCTTCATTTTCCACCGCATCAGCATAAGAATTCCAACGCTGCTGAAGTGTCGCCATCAGGGTATTTGCAGTATCCATGAGATCCATTTCTGACTGAATGATTTTTTCTTTCGCTGCGGCGACATCACTTTTGAGCTGGTTACCGGTATAAATCGGCATACTCGCATTCAGGCTGATGCCCCAGTTGGCATCATAGATTTCAAAACCGGTCGAATCTCCAATTCCAGCAGATCCCCTGAAGTTCACCTGAGGGAACCGCGCGCTGCGGGTCACTTTCATACCCTGCCTGGCCGCTTCGATCTGCGTCGTAGCGATAACATAATTCGGGGTCTGTTTCATCAGGCCGACCAGATCACCCAATACATCCGGCGGATTGGCCTGAAGGTCACCGGTGGCACCGCCGGCCATTTCCATCATCCCCATGGCCGCCGCCAGATTCCGCAGGGCATATTCCAGCGATCGCCTGGCCTCCCGAACCTCATATGCCGACTGCGCCAACTGAGCCTTACTTCGAGCCAGCGATCCTGCATTTTCACGCCCCCCATCAAAGCGCAACTGGATCAGTCTGACGTTGTCGCTGCGACGCTCTTCAATTTTTTCGGTTAATTCAACCAGGTCCTGGGCATACAGCACATCAATATAAGCCAGCCGCGTGCGCAGCTCGACATCGGACAGCGTTTTCCGATATTGCTCATTACCGATCTCTAACTGCGCAATGGCCCGCCGGCGCTTAGCCGTATTACCACCGGCGGTAAAAAGATCCTGCTTCAAAGAAAGGCTTGCGCTGGAACTACTCCGTGTGGTCCAGCTTCCATCTCGTTCCGTCTGGCCGGTCCCGGCACTCAATCCACCATCTATCTGCGGTAGGAAGCCTGAACTGGCAGAGGCAATACCGAATTCCAGCTCACGAACGGCCGCCCGGGCGGATACCAGATCGGGATTATAAGTCCTGGTCTTTTCCAGACACGCCTCCCACGTCAGGAAATCATTGGTTTGTGCCAGCACCGCCGACACCGACAACAGGGTTGCTGTTAACAGTTTCTTTTTCATTATTTCTCCGTGCAAAAATATAGAACCAATCCACGACAGGATTATTGCAAAGAAATATTTAAAATGTCTGTTTTAATTTTCAACTATTGGAAATGCGGGAATGTTATCGGTCTATCGTATAACCCGTCATCCCCCATAAACCAATGGAATCTTTACTTTCACGATCCGGAATGCCGGCCGAAACAGGAGTGCCGACCAATGCGTTCGCAATGACGATCAAAACAATAATTTAATGAAGCCTCGCGCGTATGCGATAGAAGCGGTTGCTACCGGTAGCCGGAATATTTGCTGAAGTGGTCGGCTCAGCCCCATCGAACCAGCCGGTGGCCGCCGACCAGGCCGTATTGGTTAGATGATCATTCTGCTCAATCTGATATTTCCGATTCGTGGAACTCGTAAAGACGATGTCCATGCCATTCGTAAACGCTGTCATTTGCAGGAATGAACTTCCAAGGTTTGGATCCGTATCCGCAATCCACTCCTCATAGTTGCTGAAGCCATCTTCATCCGGGTCCGCACCAGCCTCGGTTTCGCCCGTTGAGCTTTCCCAATGATCCGGCAGTCCGTCCATGTCCGTATCGTAATCGGGAATGCTATTCGTAATCCAGGCCACATGATTCTTCAGATGCACCGCATAATTGCCATTGTATGGATTTGAACCGGATAGATTTACCGTGATGCCGGTAATTTTCCAGTCGCCGCCTGATTCGATAAAAACCGGACTGCCCGAATCGTGTTGTGCACCACCCGCCTCGTACGGTGTGTCA
Source organism: Pontiellaceae bacterium B12227 (assembly GCA_029432775.1). Classification (GTDB taxonomy): domain Bacteria; phylum Verrucomicrobiota; class Kiritimatiellia; order Kiritimatiellales; family Pontiellaceae; genus Pontiella. The sequence continues at coordinate 33,735 of JAROAZ010000010.1, forward strand.
TTTGTATTGAAATCGGTGTGGAAACAATAACTCGAAACATCTCCTGCCTCACCACCCACATTTCCGGCAAGGGTAGCATACTGTCCACTGCCTTCATTCGAGCCCCAGCGCTTCGTCCAGGCCCCGTATGGCCCGTTGCTGAAGGTCGTCTGCGTTACGGCCCCCGTCCGGCCATAACCACACATGACCAATGGCTCATAAACCTCTATCGTTTGTTTAAATCTGCCTGAACCCACCTGTTCCTCATGAAAGATTTCACCATCATGCAATAAATAGTAACCCGGAAACGGTTTATCAAATTTAACCAACGCCAGATCAGCCGTGTCGTGGAGAATATAGTCCGTCTGGGTATAGACTTCCCCATCGATGACAATATCACTGCTGAGCCCGAAATCATCGGCCACATGGGCGGCCGTCAACAGCCAGTAATGGTCCACCGCAACGGCTGAAGACGTCCGGTAGTTATAAACAAAATCCCAATTGAACGTGTTATACGGAGCAACGCTCGCCGAAGGAGCCGTCTCACTCACCAACAGATTCGCAGTAGCAATTGCATAGCAGCTCTCTGTCAACACGAGAAAGGCTATGCTCATTGAAAATAAAGTAGAAACCAACCGGCTCATTTAAACCTCTGCTTATTCAAAATTGTCTCATAATGGCCACAGCCCATCGTGAATATCGAAATAAAATAGTACATTTTACTAGCAGGATTCTTTCCAATCCTTGGAAGTTCTGGAGGTTTCGGAACGATCTGCTACATTCCGCCGCTATGAGTAAAGACCAAGTTTACAGCGATTCCATGGCGAACATCGCCGACTTCAGCTTCGATGCGCAGGTGGCCGACGTGTTCACCGATATGATCGAACGCTCCGTTCCCGGCTACCGCTCCATCATCACCATGATCGAAACGCTGACCGAGCACTATGCCCAACCCGGCTCCAACCTCTACGATTTAGGCTGCTCACTGGGCGGTGCCACCCTTTCGATGACACGCGGCATTGCGGCCGAAGGCTGTGAAATTATTGCGATCGACAACTCCGCCGCCATGGTAGAGCGCTGCCGCAAGGCGATGGAGCGCTGTCACACGTGCGCAGGGGTGACCGTTCGTGAGGGCGACATCCGGGATCTCGATATTCAGGAAGCCTCGGTTGTGGTGCTCAACTTCACCCTGCAGTTCATTCCACCCGAAGACCGTTTCCGGTTATTGGAAAAAATATCCGCCGGCATGCGCCCGGGCGGCGTGCTGATTCTCTCGGAAAAGGTGATCTTTGAAGATAAGCACCTCGATGAACTGCTGTTTGATATTCACCACGACTTTAAAAGGGCGCATGGCTATTCCGACCTGGAGATCAGCCAGAAACGCTCTGCGCTCGAAAATGTGCTCATCCCCGAAACCATCCCCACCCACCGCAACCGCCTGCTCACCGCCGGCTTTACCTCGGTCGACGTCTGGTTCCAGTGCTTCAACTTTATGTCCATGCTCGCCGTCAAATAAATCATCCACAGATTTCACGGATTACACAGATGACCTAATCCGCGAAATCTGCGTAATCTGTGGATTCCTATGAAAATAGATTATTCAGAATTATACGACCAACTCCACGGCACCGACCTCGAATCATGGATCGATTTGCTGCCCGGCCTGATTGCCCACGGCCTGCGCCCGGAGCGCCACGGCCTCATGCCGCAGTGGGAAGCCGCTCTCGATCAACTTCCAGTCATTGGAAACAATTCTGTGGAGCTCAAAACCGAGGTCCGGGCCGAGGGCGAAGAGTTCCAGGGATTGGAAGAAAACCTGCGCACCTTCCACCCCTGGCGCAAAGGTCCTTACCACGTGCACGGGATCCATATCGATACCGAATGGCGGTCCGACTGGAAGTGGGACCGGGTGATCCCGCATATCCAACCATTGGAAGGCCGCACGATCCTCGATGTCGGCTGCGGCAACGGATATCACTGCTGGCGCATGGCCGGCGAAGGCGCAAAGCTGGTCGTCGGCGTTGACCCCTCCGCCATGTTCGTCTGCCAGTTTTTCGCTATGAAAAATTTCCTGCGCGATCCCCGCGCCTGGGTGCTGCCGCTCGGCATTGAAGATGTCCCAGCCACACCCGGCGTATTTGATACCGTCTTTTCCATGGGCGTGCTTTACCACCGCAAATCGCCCATCGAACACATTGAGCATTTGAAATCATTCCTGAAGCCCGGCGGCGAGCTGGTGCTGGAAACCCTAGTCGCTGACGGACCGGAAGGCTATTCGCTGATTCCGCACGGCCGCTATGCCAAAATGCGCAACGTCTGGTTCATCCCCTCCATCCAGACCCTGGAACTCTGGATGAAACGCTGCGGATTGAAAAACATCCGCACCGTCGATGAAAACGTCACATCGCTCGAAGAGCAGCGCACCACCGACTGGATGACGTTCGAATCTCTGCCCGACTATCTCGACCCCGCCGACCGCACCAAAACCATTGAAGGCCACCCCGCCCCCAAACGCGCCGTCGTGGTGGCGACCATCTGATTTTATCTCTTATAAAAACGTCTGCTTCTTTACACGCAATGGGCTGCGTTTCGGACAGGCAGACATTGACGCCGGAATTCCCGATTCAGTCTAAATACTGAGATAATTATAACCATTCAGCTATACCCACACATATTGGCCCGCAACCTGCTTTGTGACAGCATCATTAAGTTTATGATAATTTAAAAGGATTCCAACATGACCACCATTCGAAAAAGTTTATATAGCCTCATTGTTCTAGCTGCAGGAATCGGTACCGCTCAGGGTGCCGTTGTTCTGCTCGACACCTCGACCACCAATTCCATTGTCGCAATCTATGAAAGCCAGGGGAAGATCATCGGCGACGAAGCTGCAACCCTCTATCTGTCTACCAGTGGAATCAGCAGCAGTGCCGGTGGTCTGGAAATTGATCTCTTCGCTCACGCGGAACACCCGAAAAACTATACCAGCTCCATTGTGCTTGGGGCGGATTTTGCCACCGTTACCTCCGGCGAAGTGATTAACCTGGAAACTGCATTCAACACAGGCCCGACAACGCTCGTTGAACTGCTTGAAACCAGTGGAAGCGCGGTATCTGAAACGTACGACGGCTATCTGGCCTTCCGGTTCGATGCCGGCGCCGGACAATATTATTATGGAGCGGCCGAAATTACGGCAACAGCCACCCGTTCCACCTCCGACTCAAACGCCACCGCAATGTTTATCATCAAGCGTATGGCCTATAACGACACCGCCGACGAAGGCCTCCTTACCGGAGCAACCTTTGAAGCGGTTCCGGAACCGGCGGTGGTTACTCTTGTGCTGAGTTGCGGAATTGCCGCTCTGGGCATTAGACGCATCTTCAATGTCTGATTCGTTCACCAGCCCGAACTCAAAAGGCGGCCATCCCCGGCCGCCTTTTCCTTTTCCCTTTTTCCGTGTCATTCGTTGCTTACAGGGCTATTTTGCTCTGATGAATCTCTCTAAGTTTGGTGAAAAGTTTACACAGAAGGCGGGAATTACCCAGCTGATGGACGATCTGGGCTCCGCCATGGCGGGCGGTGATATGCTGATGCTGGGCGGCGGCAACCCCGCACATATTCCGGAAGTGCAGCAGCTGTTCCGCGAACGGATGGAGGCCATTCTGGCTGAGCCGCACGGTTTCGAAGCCATGATCGGGAACTATGACGGCTCGCGGGGCAATGAGGCCTTTATTGAAGCGCTGGCCGAACTGCTGCGGAATGAATTCGGCTGGAACATCACTCCCAAAAATATTGCGCTGACCAACGGAGCGCAGAGCGGCCTGTTCTATCTGTTCAATCTATTTGCAGGCGATATGCCGGACGGATCGAAAAAGAAAATTCTTTTTCCGCTGACGCCGGAATACATCGGCTATGCCGACGCCGGCCTTTCCGAAGACTTTTTCACGGCCCGGCGGCCGAGCATTGAGCTGATCGGAGACCGGCTCTTTAAATACCATGTGAATTTCCAGGAGCTGGAAGTGGGCGACGACATCGGAGCCATCTGCGTTTCCCGCCCCACCAACCCGACCGGCAATGTGCTGAGCGATGAGGAGATTCTGCACCTGAATGCCATCGCGGAAGAAAAAGGCATTCCGTTCATCATTGATGGTGCCTATGGAACGCCCTTCCCCAACATTATTTATACCGATGCCCAGCCCATCTGGAGCTCCAACACCGTGCTGACCATGAGTCTCTCAAAGTTCGGGCTGCCCAACCTGCGCACCGGCATCGTGATTGCCCGGGAGGAGATCGCTTCTGCCATCGGCGACATTAACGGCGTGATGAACCTCGCGCCCGGCGGGCTCGGAGCCAAACTGGCCATGGAAATGGTGAGAAACGGCGAAATTATGCGGATCAGCCGGGAGATTATTCAGCCCTTTTATCAGCGTAAAGCGTTCCAAACTCTGGAACTTTTTGAACAGGAACTCGCGAACGTGCCCTGCAAAATCCATAAACCGGAGGGCGCTCTGTTTCTCTGGCTGTGGTTTAAAGATCTGCCCATCACTGCCACTGAGCTTTATGAACGGCTGAAGGAACGCAATACGCTGATTGTTCCGGGCAGCTATTTTTTCCCGGGGCTGGAACACGAGGAGTGGCCGCATAAACATGAATGCATCCGCGTGACCTATGCACAGGACGATGCGGTGGTCGCCGAGGGAGTCAAAGTGATTTGCGAAGAAGTCAGGCGGCTCTACCGATAATTCATTGAACATTTCTGAGTTTCTTTGTCAAAGACTGGGCACCCGGGAGGCGTATTTACAGGGTTGGGGATGTTGAACCTGCTCACCGCATAGTCTAAACTGTATCTGTTTTATACGTTTCGCATACGCATTACTTACTACGTACTGAAGGAATTCCGATGAGGATCGATTTATCTCTTTTACTGGTCTCGCTGGCAGCAACCACGCTGGCGGACGATGTGATTCTAAAAGGCGGCGCCAAAATTCAGGCTCCTGTGCTGAAAAAAGCGGACGACTCCACCGTGCTGGATCTGGGCTTTGATGTGCTCCGGGTGCCGAACAACGAAATTCTGGCCACCTTCGAAGACGAAGCGACCGGCAGCACCATCAGCGCCGACACGAATGGACTCTACTCCACCCAGGTGCCCAACCGCATCACGACTGCCGAAGCCGCGAAGCTCTATGCCCCTTCCGTCGTATTGGTAAAAACCGCCGCAGGTCTGGGATCGGGATTCTTCATCAATAAAGAAGGATACCTGATCACCAACTTCCACGTGATCGCCGGGGAAAAGAAAATTTCCGTCACCCAGTTCCTTCAGGAAAATCAGGTACTGCGCCGCATCGTTCACAAAGAAGTGGAAATTGTGGCCACCGCCCCGTTCCACGATCTGGTTGTGCTGAAACTCAAAAACTTTGATACGGAAATCACACCGGTCATCTTTGCGCCGGAAGAAAACCTCAGTATCGGCGAAGCCGTTTTTGCCATCGGCAACCCCCTCGGCCTGGAACGCAGTGTGACCGAAGGCGTACTCAGCCAGACGCATCGGAACTTCGGCGGGATTCTATACCTGCAGGTCGATGCGGCAGTCAATCCCGGCAACTCCGGCGGACCGCTCTTCAATGCCCGCGGCCAGGTGATCGGCGTCATCAATATGGGCGTCCCGTCCATGGAAGGTCTCAACTTCGCCATTCCAGCCCGCCATTCAAAATATATGCTCGAGCACATCGATGCCTTTGCATACGACGCCACCAACCCGGAGTCCGGCTTTGTCTATCCCGATGCGCCGCGCCGTCCCGGCAAATTTTCATCCGAACAAAAGGAAAATTCCGATGTCACTCTTCCCTAAGCTCTCCGCACTCTCCCTGTTGGTGGCGCTGCCGCTTTCTTCGGTTGCCCTTCAGCGCACCGACCTCCTCCCGCCTCAAGGCCGGGCTTACGTCAGCATTTCCAATACATCCGATTTTCTTGCTGAACTGCAGCAATCGTCTATTGGTAAACTCTGGGCCGACCAGCAGTTTCAGGATTTCATTGGTAACCCCGACAAAGAAACGCTGAACTCCTTCTTCTTCGACGGTGAGTCTAAAGAGGAAGATGATGTTTTTGTTGAGCAGATGAAAATGCTCACCGGCGAGGTCATCCTTGCTTTCGATATTAAGAAAGACGACATCTACATCATCGCCGATATGAGCGAAGACGACTTTAAACGCGGGCTGGAGCTGGATGACCGGTTGCGGAACGTGATTGAAAATCCATTCGAAATTGTAAAGAGCTCATTCCAGGGGGTGGAAATTGTTCAGCATATCGACAGTCCCGGTTCCGCAGATGAAAACTCCTCCTGGCAGACCCACGTAGGCCGGACATTCGTTCTGGGCTACTCCCGCGAGTGGGTTGAACAATGCATCGTCCGTCTCAAGAAGGACGAGATGAAAGAGCCGAAGGGCAACCCGACCATGACCATCAACCTTCCGGTGAACGCCCTGGTGCTCGATTCAGTGGAAGGACAGGAAGAAGACCGCGCCCTTTTTGATGCCCTCGGCCTGCTGGGCGTAGAAAACTTCAGTTGCAGAATCGAATTGCGCGACTCCGAAATGGTCGTCGATAACAACCTGTCTGTTGATGACCTGCGTCGCGGTTTGTTTGCTCTGCTCGACACCGAACCGTCGGAACTGCCCACAGTCACTTTTATTCCTGAAAACCTGGCCTCGCTGGAAGTCGGGCGCTTTGACCTCTTCGGTCTATGGAAAGAAATCCCGACCATTCTCACGCAGGCCGATCCGGATTCCAAACCGCAGTTTGATATGATGCTGGCCATGGTCCAGCAACAGACGGGGATCAATTTAGAGCAGGATCTGCTGGCCCACCTCGGCACAAAATATCTGGCATTTTCCACCGAGGGCAAAAAGCAAACCTCCATCATTGCGCTTGAGCTTGAAGACGGCATCTCTTTCAAGCAGGGGCTGGAGTCCGCCCTTACGGCGCCTTCCGTACGACCGTATGTGGCCTCTGCTTTGGAAATTTCAGATTTTCTCGATCACGCCATCTATACCCTCAAGGACGCTCCTCAGGACGACACCGTCGGCATTGCAATTACCGACGACTATTTGCTCTATGGAGAGCCCGAAGGCCTTCGCCAAATCATTCGAAGCATCAGCAGCGAAGCCGCGGCCAATATGGCATTCGAACAAACTGAACTCGTTAAAGGCCTCCGGAAAGAGGTCCCCGGTGCTGCGTTCGGCTTCGGAGCCATCGACTGGAAACGGAACATGGACGCCATTCTGGCCGAGCTGATCAAGCCGGAGTACAGAACGCTGATTGAACAGAACTGGGCCACCAGCGGCTCCGCCCTGCCTCCCCCCGATTTCAATAAACTTCCGCCGGCCGACCATATCGCGTCGTTCTTCAACGTGTCCTATCAGTACGTCGAAGCAAACAACAACGGCCTCCACCAGAAAATTATCCTCAAATACTAACGGAAATCAGATATGCGCGTTCTTACCACTTTACTAGCGGCCGGGCTGCTTGGATCCACTGCACTGGCGGATGAGACGGAAACTCCCCGGGATTTCGGTTTCCAACCATTGGAAATCTACAAATTTAAAATGGGCTCCTCCCGCCTGGTGATTGCCGATATTAACAGCGACGGGCTCGACGATGTCCTCTTCGCCAACAACCATGTTTCCCGGCTCGAAATTCTCGTCCGGAAACCCAATGGCGAAAAGCTGGCCGACCTTCCTGAACTCGAAGACCGCTTTGAGGACAAAGGTATTATTGTGGACCAGGGCATTAAAGCGTTGCGCGTGGACGACCTCAACAGCGACGGCCGCCTCGACATCGTCACCTTCGGCACCGCCATTGGTCTACAGATCCGCTATCAGAATGACGACGGCTCTTTCCAGACTCCGGAACGCATCTTTATCAAAAACCCGGCTTCCGTCACCACCATCCAGATCGGCGATCTGAACCAGGATGACCTGAAAGATATTCTGGTCAGCCATCGCGATGAAGCCGAGCTGCTCTGGAACAGCAATGAGAAGCCGTTTCTCGAAAAGAAGACCCTCACCTTTGCCGGCGACAAAAGCTTCTTCGGCGACATCGCCGACGTAAACAAAGACGGCATTCCGGATCTGGCATTCCATTTCAGCACCACGCGGAACCCGCTCAAGATTCACTACGGGAAGGGAGCAGGCATCTTCGGCATGGAGCAGCCGGTTGACCTGCCTCCGCGTCAGTACATGGACATTCTTCAAACCAACGGCTCCGACCCGCAGATCGGCATGGTGCTCCGCAACCGTCTCGCTTTCCGCCTGTACGACTTCGTCGAAAAAGAACAGCCGCAGTTGATGGAAGCACAGGAAGTATCGCCCGGCCGCATTGGCCTGGAAGGCACCAACAAAAAAGCCTCCCCGGCCTGGATCACGGCCGATTTCAATGCAGACGGCATGGACGACCTGCTCGTCGCGGCTCCTGAACTGAGCCGCCTGCACCTCTACACCGGAACCGAAACCGGGCTCGATCCCGAACCGCAGCGGATCGACACGCTCTCCGAAGTCACCCGCATGTCCCGCTCTGCAAACGGCGACATTCTCGTGGTCAGTAAAAAAGAGAAGATCGCGGCCCTGCATTCCGCCGACAATCTCAAACGCTTTCCCGCCATCCAGAAACTGCCCGGCGATGTACTCGCCGCCAGTACCGTTGAATCCGGCACCGATGCCTGGTTTGTCTGCAAAGACAGCGACAAGGAACTCCTGTTGGTTAAGCAGAGCGGCGCCACAGATGAACATGAAGTTTTCTATCTAGACATGCAGAACGATCCCGCAGATATGCTGGCGTTCAGCCTGCCCGACGGGAAGACCGGCATTATCTTCTTCATGGCCTACGACACTCCGAAGATGCATCTCTTCGATGGTGAAAATATTGAAGAACTCTCCAGCGAATCGTTCCGTGCGCTGACCCAGCGCCTGACTCTTTCCAATATTCGGATGGCCACGCCCGGCGACGGCTCCGTTTTGACGGTTGCGCAGGGTGCCATTGCCCGCCAGTTCGAGTGGAAGGACGGCCGCTACGAAGCAACCCGCCAGTTCAACCCGGAAAATCCGCGGGGAGAGTTGATTGCCTCCACCCCGTACACGATGCTCGACGGCTCCACCGGCACCTTTTTCTACGACCGCAACTCGGGCGACCTCGTCCGTTTTGCAACCGAGGGTGATGACTGGGGGAAAATCCACATTCCCGATGCCGACCAAACCATTTTCGATCTCGTTCAGCTGAAACACGGCAAACGCGATATCATCGTAATGCTCGACCGCACCGGCATCAATGAGGTCATGGGCAACGGCACGAAACTCGATGTTGAAGTGGCGGCCGAATATATCTCGCCTTCGGACAACCCGCTGCTGGCCTATGCCAAACGCATCAAGCTGGGCTCCCCGCCCCGCCCGATGGTTGCCCTGGTTGACCCCTCCAACCGATCCATTGAAATCTGCACACAAAAAGGCGACGCGCTGAAGAACGAACTGGTCTTCGAAGTCTTCCTCACCTCCGACTTTGCCAACGTGGGCAAATCCCGCGGCACCGAACCACACGATATGGAAACCGGCGACCTCAACGGCGACGGCATCGGCGACCTCGTCGTCCTCGCCCATGACAAGCTGTTGATTTACCTCGGGGAATAAGTCTGGGCGCATTGCATGAAAACAAGATGGGCAGCAGCAACGCTTCTCCTGATACCATTCTGCGCGCAGGCGAATGCCGGAACGCCGCTGATGTGGGCCGGTATGCTGCACCTCATGTTCGGCAATCTGCTCATCGGGATACTTGAAGGCCTGTTGCTGGGCTGGCTGTTCAAAGCTCCGAAAGGGAAGGCGATCAGTCTGCTGATTGCGGCGAACTATCTCTCCGCCTGGGCCGGCGCATTTCTGGTGGAACGGCTCACCCGACTGCCGGACATCACCATTGAAAACCTGAAACCGTGGCTGATCTTCTTCTTCGTTCTGGCATTTATTCTCACCCTGCTGATCGAACTCCCTTTTTTCCGGGCGGCTCTCCGGAAGCGAGAACGTTCATTCAGAGCAGCCATTAAACCAACCGTCCTGATTCACTTGATCAGCTATGCCCTGCTGACGGTCTGGTACGGAATGGCCAGTGGGACTTCGATCCTGAAGCTCAACGTGGTAGCGGCCTCCGAACTTCAGCCCGCAGCAGGCTACACGCTCTATTTTATTTCCAATGATGGGAAAACCGTCATCCGGCAGCCCTTGTCCAGCGAAGCCCCCGAAGCGATCTGCGACATTTCATCCACAAACCGGAACGACCGGCTCTTTGCCCGAATGGTTCAGGGCGGAGGCTTCAATCTTTCTATCCGTTATGATGCAGAGCGCCCTCGGAATTATACCGTAGACACGCTTCTTCTGAATGTTGCCCAGACCGCTTCTCAACACGGGCTCCAGGAGAAAGACCCCCAAGGGGATCCAGGCGGAACATGGAATAATTTCGGCGAGGTTCCGGCATTGGCCGCTTCCAATGGTTGGAAATACCGCACCGGCTTCTGGGCGGGCGAAGGGATCAGCGGCGAAGGTCCCGGCGGAGAAAACTTCCGCTACGCCCTGGAAACACCCTTTGCATCGTGGAACATTCGCAATGCGATATCTCTCGGAGATTCCCTGCTTGTTTTCCAACTGGGACGGGAGCAGGTCTGCATTCTGGATCATCATTCAAAGCGCATTGCCCTGCTCGCCCGCGGCCGTGGACCGCTGGTGGCAGCGCAGCCGTAGCACGGTGGTCCGCTCTAACGGCACTGACTTATGGGGATGTTGCGCTGAAAACGCAACACTATTGAGCCTTGGACGCAGTCCAAAATCTTACGGAGCAATAGTAGTGTTTATTCGCGGTTCCATTCCGGATCCTGGCTAAAAGATTGCCTTCCAATGCTTGGAAGAGTTATTCGGGTCTAAAGCTCTTCAAGATCAATTCGGACATCATGGAATAGTGTTTGGAATTGGCTGAAAGCAACGGTTCACCAAGGTTGATTGCTGTAGCCGCGATGAGAGCATCGGCTAAATAGAGCGAATGGCTTAGGCAATAACGCTCAAAAAAAAACATGGCCTGATAGGAAATGGCTTCATCAATTGGAACAACCTTGGCACTCCAGTATTTCAGCCCTTTCTTGAAGGCCGCAAGTTCTTCTTTGTTCCGCATGCCTTGGCACAATTCCATGTAGGTGACCGCTGAAATTGAAAATCCGGCCTCCTTATCCAACTTTCGTACGGCTTTGGCATTTCCGCGGCAAGCCCAGATAAGCACATCGCTGTCTATTATCACAGTACACGTCCTTTACGGAGTCCGCGAACATAGCTATCGACATCCTGCATGTCCTTACGCTCACTCCACATCCCCACCATGGGGTTTACCTGACCCTCAGCTTGTTCCCCGTCAACGGGAAGGATTCTCGCTTTGATCTTTCCACGGTTTGTAATGAGCACCTCTTCACCGCGATCTACCGATTCCATGATATTTTTCAGATTGTACCGTAAATCCTTTGCCGTCGCCTTCATAAGGCCTCCTTGAGTTAATATACATTTACATTTGTATATTTATATTTCAAGCCTACAGATGAAAAAGCAAAATAGCGATCAGCCCACTGAAGCCCGAGAGGCTCCGCTATTTTACATGTTACCTCTCGTCCATAGAATGGGGCAGAGTTGCAGACGCATGAAGATGAACCCAGTAATGCCGGAATGGAGACGAGATTTATTTTATCCACTGCCAACATCACGGCACACTCTGAGCGAAGCGATAGAGTGAGGCCGCTGCTTCGATGCTGTTTGTGCTGTCCCTTCAGGACAGATGGTTTGGCAAATGGAATACATGGGACGTTGCCCCATGCTAATTTGTGTGTAGCGCTTTCAGCGCATGCTGTACGTGCTTAAGTCAGCGCAATTCGTGCTCCGCGCCGTGTACTGAACGGCGCGGAGCACCGTTCTACAGATCTTCCAACCCTTGGAAGAAAGGGCAAAAAAGCAATTGCCATATTTTCCAGACCTTGGATGATAGGTGCTGTTTTTCCAAACCTTGGAAAACGGGGATAAAACTATGAATTTACAGGACTTAAACGATCTAAAAGCCAAGGCGCTCGGCGAAGCGCAGGCCGCCGCTGATGCCGATGCGCTCGAAGCGGTGCGTATTGAATATCTGGCCCGTAAAGGCCTCCTTCCGAAAGTAATGCAGGAACTGAAGAATGTTTCCCCGGAAGAGAAACCGATGTTCGGCAAAACTGTCAACGAACTCAAAAATGAACTGACGGAGCTGATTAAAGTGAAGCAGGCCGAGTTCACGGCCGGCGGTTCCACCGGTGGAGCAGGCTTCGACCTGACGCAGCCCGGGCAGTGGCAGGGCCTCGGCACCCGCCATCCGATCACACAGATCACCGACCGCATCACCGGCATTTTCCAGACGCTGGGATTCACCGTGGCCGACGGCCCGGATGTGGAAACGGTTTTCAACAACTTTGATGCGCTCAACACGCCGGCAGACCATTCGTCGCGCGATGAGCAGGATACGTTCTATCTGAACAACGGCGACCTGATGCGCTGCCACACCTCCCCGGTGCAGGTGCGCTATATGATGGAGAACAAGCCGCCGGTTCGTATTATTTCTCCGGGTCGCTGCTACCGCCGCGACACACCGGATGCCACCCACTCGGCCAACTTCCACCAGGTGGAAGGGCTCTATGTGGATGAAAATGTTTCGCTGGCCGATCTGAAAGGTACGCTTTCCTACTTTGCCCGCGAACTGATGGGTCCGAATGTGAAGATTCGTTTCCGTCCGCACTTCTTCCCGTTCACGGAGCCGAGTGTGGAAGTCGACTTCACCTGCCACGTCTGCAACGGGAAAGGCTGCCGTGTTTGTAAAAACAGCGGATGGATTGAAATTCTCGGCGCCGGCATGGTGGACCCCAATGTTTTCCAGAATGTCGGATACGATAATTCAAAAGTAACCGGCTTCGCATTCGGCATGGGTATCGAGCGCATCACGATGATTCTTTATGGCATCAAAGATATTCGTAATCTCTACGAAAACGACGTTCGCTTCCTCTCTCAATTTTAAGGAGATCAGCACATGGCAGCCCTGAAGATTCACAAGGCGGAAACCCTCGGCGAAGCCACTTTTGATTCGCCGCTGCAAGACAAGCTTGTTCGTTTTTACGATGGAGAAGCCATTGCCTGTAATGACCGGACGAAAGAGCTCCGCCAACTTGATAACATATCGGACATCGAATATTTCGAGCTCGCCGGTCCGCGCAAAAAGCTGTTCTTCAACCCGAAGGAGGTCACCGTCGGCATCGTGACCTGCGGCGGCCTCTGCCCCGGACTGAACGATGTAATCCGCGCCCTGACCTTCTGCAGTCTGGAAAGCTATGGCGTAAAACGCGTGCTCGGCTTTAAATACGGCTATGAAGGGCTCGTGGCGAAGTATTACCACTACCCCATCGAACTCACGACCGACAACACCGACGAAATTCATGAAAAGGGCGGCACCATTCTCAAATCGTCCCGCGGTCGGCAGGACGACGATGAAATCATCAATACCCTCGTTCATTACGGCGTCGATATTCTCTTCACCATCGGTGGCGACGGCACCCAGCGCGGCTGCCGTGACATTGTTGCCAAACTCAAAGAACGCAACCTCCCTATTTCCGTGGTCGGCATTCCGAAGACCATCGATAACGATATCAGTCTGATTCAACGCTCGTTCGGTTTTGAAACGGCCGTTGAAGCCACATGGGATATCATCACGAATGCCCACAACGAAGCGCGAGCCTATCGCAACGGCGTCGGTCTTGTGAACCTGATGGGCCGCGAATCCGGTTGGATTGCTGCATCGTCCGCTCTGGCCAACAGTGCGGTAAACTTCTGCCTGGTCCCCGAAGTTCCGTTCGACCTGCACGGACCGAATGGATTCCTTGAGGTACTCGAAAAACGCCTGAAGCGAAAAGAACATGCGGTAGTCGTGGTTGCCGAAGGCGCCGGGCAGCAGCACTTTAAAGACAAAACAACCTCCACCGATAAATCAGGAAACAAACGCCTCGAAGATATCGGCGACCTGATGAACGAAGAGATTAATGCCCACTTCAAAAAGAAGGGCCTCGAGGTCAATGTGAAGTATTTTGACCCGAGCTACAATATCCGCAGTCGCCGCGCCAACGCCAACGATTCGATGTATTGTTTGCGCCTGGGGAATAATGCCGTTCATGCGGCCATGGCCGGATGCACCAATATGATCGTCGGGCTGCATCATGACCGACTGGTTCATCTGCCGATTTCCATGATTGGAGAAAGCAAGAAGATCGATCCTCATGGCTGGTTCTGGCAAACGGTCATTCAGGCCACGCACCAGCCCTCCAGTATGGTGAATTGAAAAGTGAGGCGTGAGGCGTGAGGCGTGAGGCGTGAGGCGTGAGGCGTGAGAAAGATTTTTTCAACCTCCTGATCCCGCGAGTAAAATCACGCCTTAATCGTCACGGATCACTAGCGACAGCTGATATCGCGCCAGGCTTCGGGCAGCTTTTCGATCAGGTCGGTGGCCGTCATCGAAGCCTGCGACTTATCAGCAGCGGCCAGATCCCCGGCTTTACCATGCAGCCAGACGCCGGCACACGCGGCTTCAAACGGCGTAATGCCCTGAGCTGCCAGGCCGGCAATCAGCCCGGCCAGCACGTCGCCGGAGCCACCGGCCGCCATGCCCGGGTTACCGGTCATATTTACAGCCATTGGAATGCCCGGCGAAGCCACCAGTGTTCCGGCCCCTTTCAGCACCACCGTGGCACCGAGCTTATCGGCGGCCATACGGGCCATTCCAAACCGATCTTCCTGCACATCGTCAATCTTCAGGCCGAACAGTGCGGCAAATTCGCCGGGATGCGGCGTGAGAATGACCGGGCACTTCGCATTCGTTATGGCATCAATATGGTCCGCCAGCACCACGATTGCATCCGCATCGAGCATCAGAGGAACGGTTGAGGTTTCCAATAGCTGGAGCACCTGCTCTCGAGTGGTGGCGGAACGGCCCATGCCGGGGCCGACCATGATGGCAGACCAATTGGAATCGGGCATGCTGGAGTGCACCATCGCCTCCGGAAGAGCCGGCGCAACCAGCGAATGAATGGCTTCGGGTACGAAGGCGGAAACCAGGCCGGAGCCGGAACGCAATGCCGCGCGGGCGGCCATGGTGATGGCTCCGCTGAATCCTTTTGTTCCGCCAATGCAGAGCACATGGCCGAAAAGGCCTTTGTGCGCATTGCGCGGACGGCGGGGAAACAGCTGTGCGAGGTCGGATGGATGAATAAATTCCAGTTCGTCGTCGCCCTCAACGTCGTCTATAAATTCAGGAGGGATGCCAATATCGATCACGTCGATATTGCCAACCAGCTCAACGTTTTCGGCCTCGATATTTCCAATCTTTGGAAGCCCCATCGTAACGGTTAGATCCGCCCGCACAGCCATGGCTGAAGGCATATCAATGGCCACCACCAGTGCGCGGTCGGCCTGCGCATCGACAAACTGAATTGCATCGGCAATCACACCGCGCGGCTCGCCGGAAAATCCGGTGCCGAGCAGGCCGTCGACCACGATCTCCGCATCGGTGCCGACATCGGCGACATAGTTCCAATGTTCGGAAGAGTCGAGCACCTCAAAAGGTACGCCGGCCTTTTTCATCTTTTTAAAATAGATCAGGGCATCGCCCTGGATTTTGCTTTCAGGAGTGGCCAGCCAGCATTCCACCGGCCAGCCGTCTTCGTGCAGCAGCCAGGCCGCCACGAAAGCGTCGCCGCCATTATTTCCGGGTCCGGCAATGAACAATACCGGCGAGTCGACCAGCTGATGGTTTCCGGCCAAGGTTCGAATGGAGTCGGCCAGCCCTTCCCCGGCGGTCAGCATCAGCTCTTCGCCGGCTATGCCGGATTCAATGGTGCGCCGGTCCAGCTCGCGCATTTCTTCTGAAGTAACAATTTTCATGATTAAACGTGAGTCGTGACGATTGAGGCGTGATGAAACAAAATCACACCTCACGTTTCACTCATCAGCCTTCATAGTCCTGCATGCCTTCGAGCATTTCTGCAACAGCGCCTTCCAATCCCTCGAAAACGGAACGGCAGATAATGCTGTGGCCGATGTTCAGCGTGTCGATGTTCGGAATGCAGAGAATGCCGCCGAGGTTTTCCATGTTGATGCCGTGTCCGGCATTGACCTTCAGACCGAGTTCGTGGGCATGGTCGGCCGTCTTGATCAGCTGTTCCAGCAGGATGGCCCGTTCGTTGGGCTCGGCATCGCAATAGGAACCCGTATGCAGTTCAACGGTCGGGGCGCCGAGGTCTTTGCAGGCCACCATGGTTTCGATGTCGGCATCCACAAACATGCTGACTTCAATTCCGGCATCGGACAGGCATTCAACCGTATCCTTGAGCGCTTCAAAATGACCGAGCACATCCAGCCCGCCTTCGGTGGTGAGCTCCTGCCGCTTTTCCGGAACAATGCAGACTTCGGCCGGCTTTACACTCAGCGCAATTTCAACAATTGATTCCACATTGGCCATTTCAAGATTGAGCGGAAGCGGCTGCAGTTCTTTCAGGCGGTAGATGTCGTCGTCCTGGATGTGACGGCGATCTTCGCGAAGGTGGGCGGTGATGCCGTGCGCTCCGGCACGGGCGCAGATGATGGCGGCATCGAGCGGATCAGGATAAACGGTTCCGCGTGCCTGGCGCAGGGTTGCAACGTGGTCAATATTGACACCTAACTTCATGGTCTCTCCTCCTTCAGGGGGTAAAAAAATCCGCCGGTTTTCCAATGATTGGAAAGCGCATCAGTTCTGGATCGACTTGATGCTCTTCATCGGCTTGGTAGGAACCTTATCATGTATTTCCGGATCGTAAACCGCATAAGCACGGATATCGTTCGCCCGGCTGTGGTTGAGCACTTTCTGCCCGGCAAGATAAAGATAATGCAGGTTGCGGCCGTGTTCCGGATGGGTTGCAACACCCAGGGTGATGGTGGTTCTGAGCTTTTTATTTCCGGAAACAAATATGCTGTTCTGAACCAACGTCGTTATCCGCTTACCGATAATTTCGGCCTCAGCTAAGGAACACTGAGCAAGAACGAGATAGGCAAATTTTTCGTGCCGGCCAATCAGGTCATCGGCCCGCAGGTTATCCTGGAGCACCTTACTCACTCCGGCCATAACATCATCGGCGGCCGCTTCTCCATGAAAGCGCGCGATATGGTCCATATTATTTAAACCAATACAGAACAGCGCGGCACTTTCCTTCTTGCGGCGCAGTTCGCTCATTGTACGCTGCATATAGGCCGAAACAGCGGAGGGCTTCAGAACACCGGTCAGCTCATCAAGCATTGAGCTTTTACGGCGGTCTTTCCAACTGGAGGACTGCTCTTTTTCACCTTGATCCGCATCGGACTGCTCTTCGTTGCCGGCATCTTCATCCACAGCAGGTTCTTCTTCCTCTTCCGCATCGAGGTCCACAATCTCGGGAAGGATGATCTGCTCATCTGCGGAAGTCTGCTCCAGTCCTTCCTCCGCAACCTGAATCAGATCCTTACCACTCAGCCCATGACCCGGATAGGATGCCATACCCACCCGAATTGCACCGGATGCGGTTTCTGTCAGATCATTTTCCAGAGACTGCAGAATTCGGGAGAGAATCGTGATGCCGTCTTCCGGCTCGGATTCCAGCAAAAGAACCGCCGTGCTTTCATCGAAAACACAGGAAACATCATTTCGCCGGGCAGCGTTTTTGATACTGCTGATCACCGGCGTATCAATTCCCATCGTGTAGGAAAGATCCGGCACACGGATCAGTGCAACTGAAAAGGAGGTGCCGCGACGGGCGCACCCCGCAAGATACCGGGCCAGCTGAACGCGCAGAATCTCTTCGGCTGCCGCTCCCATATCTTCGGGGTTTGTATTCTCCGCCTGCAGAACAATGTTCTGAAAGCGATAATAGCTCGCCACAAGCGTGATGAGAACAAATGATAAAAGAACGGCGGCAATTACGCCGCCAACGCCGGTAACCAGATCAATCTGAGCCGCGATCGTAGGAAAATACAGTTGCATGAGACAAAAAAGGCGCGGCTTTCACCGCGCCGTTCCGAAATCCAGAAATTAGTACAATGCAAATTCAACGCGGCGATTTTTGCGCCAGGCGCCTTCATCATGTCCCATATCCGACGGCATTTCTTCGCCCATACTCTTGGTCTGAACCATGGTCGGGTCCACGCCGAGACTGATCAGGTAGTCACGAACCGCAAGCGCACGGCGTTCGCCCAGTGCCAGGTTGTATTCGCGGCTTCCGCGTTCATCACCATGACCTTCAGAAATTACGCCCTGGTATTTCCCCTTCTTCAGCAGCTGCGCAACCTCCTCGCACTTACCGGCTTCTTCCGGATTCACCTGCGAGCTGTCATATGCAAAGAACACCGGATCAACCACACTGCGGTCGCCATCAGCCGGGAGGCCATCGATGTCATTCAACGGCATATCGCCCATCAGGGGATCACCATAAAGATTATCCGAACCATACAGATCCGCATCATTTGCATTCTTCGACCGGCAACCGCCGATGAACGCCAGAGAACTGGCTACAGCCACAAAAACAAACAGTTTAAAAATCACATTTTTCATTACTCAACTCCGCTTAGATGGATTAAGGAGACACCGCTGGAGAATACCAGTCACCCGACCCTGAAATTAAAGCTACAGGAGAATCTTTAAGGGTGTCAAGGAGGTAGATAGCGGAACGATAGTTCGAGGTGCGCGAACACACAATATGCCGGCCGTCCGGCGCCCAATGGGGATCTTCATAGTCCGCCCAGTCGGTTTCCAGCGTACGCATGGTTCTGGCGGCCGGATTTCCGACCACAATCCGGTATTTTCCGCCGATCCGACTGCACCAGGTAATGTATCCGTTCTTTCCCCAGTCCGGCGCGACATTTTCAGTGCCCGAACTGGAAATACGACGGGGCGTACCCCCGTCTTTGGAAATAATGTAGATATGCGGACGACCTGAGCTATCAGAAACATAGACAATATGGTTCCCGTCCGGCGACCAACAGGGGCTCGCTTCAATGCCCGGCCGCGTGCGGGTCAGACGCTTCAGCCGTCCGGTGCGCAGGCTTTTGGTATACAGCTCCGGATTACCGTCCCGGGAGAGAATCACCGCCAGGCTTTTCCCGTCCGGAGAAATGGTTCCGCTGGCATTCAGGCCGCCATGACTCGAAAGCGGCTTGCTGCGGCCGGTGATATAGACATTCGGATAGCCCCTTTTATAGGAGGTATAAACAATATTCTTTCCGTCCGGCGACCAGTCCGGCCCCACCACGATACTGCGATCCTTCGTGATCTGACGCAGATTTTTCCCATCCGCATCGCAAATGTACAGTTCCTTCCGACCGGTACGATTTCCAACCATGGCAATTTTAGCCGACGCCATACCCTTTTTACCGGTAACAGCATAAATAATTTCATCCGCCACTTTATGGGCCAGCCCGCGGGCGGCCTTGGCAGAGGCATCATACGATTTGCCAAGCATCCGTTGGCGGGTGGAAACCTTATAAACCTGCACATCGGCCTTCATCATGCTCCCGGCCCGCACCTGCCCCGTCACGTTTACCGAAGCACCGGTGGACGTAACCGAGAAATGGCCCGACCGGTTCAGGTCGGCCTTCAGAACGGATAGAAATGTTCGCGAAGCCGTATCGCTGCCCGTGCGATAACCCGCCAGATTGATTCCGATTTTGCCACTGCCTGCACGTTCCACCACAGCCCGTTGCGCCAGTGTCGTGGCGGCAGCCATCGTACCTGTTCCAATAAATAAGCGTCTAATCATAACCCGTTCCTCAAAAATGATTCTAATTCCTGACCCTGAACTCTACCTCAACATACTCATAAGAAAAGCCAGAAGGTGGTTTCGGCACCGTGCTGACCGAATTCACCGCGCTCATGACCGAGGCATCAAAGGCGGCATCGCCCGAACCCTGTATCTTTGTCCGGCGAGTAATAGTGCCCCATTTAGAAATATAAATCCGAACCACTGCGGATGCAGAAGGCGAAGATGAATCCGGCTTTGTCCAACGCTGATCGAAAAAGTTACCGATCTGAGAGATATATGCGTTATCCGCATTAGGGTTCCCGACCGGACCGGCAGATGGCTTCGAAGCTGTCGGCGATGAACTTTGCACATTTTTCAGCGCTTTCTGAATTTCAGAAGTTGAAACAGCCGGCTTTACCGGTTTCGGAGCCTCCACCTTTTTTCCGATCTTAATTTTGGTTGGGTCCGTCGGCTTCCACTTCGGCTTTTCCGGCTCCGGCTTCGGCTTGGGCTTCGGCACCTCCTTTTTCGGAGTGGGCTTCGGGATCGGCTTCTTCACCGGATCCGGAAGCGGAGCCGGAGTTGGATCCGGTTGCGGGGCCGGGTCGGGCGTTG
Organism: Pontiellaceae bacterium B12227; assembly: GCA_029432775.1. GTDB lineage: Bacteria > Verrucomicrobiota > Kiritimatiellia > Kiritimatiellales > Pontiellaceae > Pontiella. The sequence continues at coordinate 54,205 of JAROAZ010000010.1, forward strand.
GATTCTCCATCTGCTCGACCTGCTGCACAGCCACCGGCGGGGCGGCCTGGCCGAACTCAATAAATGTTACAATTTCCGGCTTCGGTTTTGGACGAAAGCACCCTTTCAGGCCGGAGATCATCATGATGAACAGAATGATGCCGATATGAATGCCCACGATACGCAGTGCCACTTTGCGTTGAAATGCAGTCATGACCTACTGATCTGCCTCCGTTACCAGGGCCATTTTCGTGATGCTTGCATCGTGCAGGATTTTCATAACAGCAACCACTTCACCATAGGGCAGCTTACGGTCGGCCCGCACATAAACCGTCGTATTCGGATCATTCACCCCGATCTCCGTCATTGCAGACAACAGCTCCGCTTCAGAGATCGGAATATCATCCAGATAGAGTTGCTTATCGAGATTCAGGCTGATGGAGCGCGTTTCCGATTCCATCATATCCGCCGCCTTGCCCTTCGGCAGGTTGATCGCAATGCCCTGCTCGATCAGCGGGAAGGTGATAATAAAGGTAATGAGCAGAATAAACGTCAGGTCCATCAACGGCGTCATGTTGATGTCGCTGATCTGATTCAGATTGACCAGTGAGGTTCTTCTCGCCACGGCTTAGGCCTCAATTACGTAGGAATTCTGAATTTCGGAGATGAACTCCTGCGCGAAGTTATCCATCTGGACCGAGATCCGCCGGATCCGCGCGGTCAGCAGATTATATCCGATCATGGAAGGCAGTGCGACAATCAGACCGACAATCGTGGTCAGCAGCGCGCCCGAAATACCCGGCGCAACGGCCGACAGCGCAGCCGAGCCGGACTGGGCCATTCCGCTGAACGCATCCATAACCCCCCAAACCGTACCCAGCAGCCCGAGAAACGGAGCCGCACTCACGGCCGTGGCCAGCAATCCCATCTGATCTTCCAGATTCAGCGCCTCATCCGCCACGTTCCGATCCACAACCGCGCGGAGCGTTTCCAGCTGGTTCAACGTAAGACGGCGGTGCATTTCGGAGGTCATATCGCCCATCAGCAGATCTTCGGGATCAATTCCGTGCGCCTGAAGTTCGCCGCCGAGGGCCGTACAACCGGCCTTATAAATGGTATTCAGCGGCGTACCGGTATATTCCTCGCGCTTGGTAAACAATGCCGTCGGCATCCGTTCCGAGCGGAATGATTCCAGAAAAACGTCCGTCATGCGGCTGGCATAACGCAGCTGAACACCCTTGGTATACATAATGGTCCAGGCCATAGCCGACCCAATGAAGAGTAGAATAACAATGGCCTTGCCCGGCAGCGTGCTGTCCCAGAAGGCCGAGCTCACGTCGGCAATCGGCATGGTTAGCATCAGAGAATCAAAAAGTTCCATGGTCAAAAATTTCCGGTTAAAGATAATATATCAACTGTTATCGGGCCTGTGCCGGAACGGCCGGCAGGAAGATTATCCACCTCAAAGCCCATAACCGCCAACGGTTAATTGCCGGCACAGAAGAGCGTGTGCTCCGCGCCAACCCTCCAAACATATTTCCAACCCTTGGAAAAGCAAATGAAAAACCGGAGCCGGAACGAAAAAAATGAGGCTCTCTAGCAAATACGGGGCTCGGCATCCCTCGTATACCCCCACAAAAAAAGCCAACCTTGCGGTTGGCTTAAATTTGGTGGGCCTGGAGGGACTTGAACCCCCGACAAAGAGATTATGAGTCTATATATATACGCTCTTTTACATTGGTTTTATGAACTTTTACGCCATTTATTTCCCCTTTATTTCCATTTACCTCTTGTTTTGACCTGCATATATGCCTATACATTCCCCTGCTATCAGAGAACAAAGAAAGGCGGGTAATCATGAGCTTGGTAATGCGGAAAACTTCAAAGTGGTGGTATGGGCGGTACAAAGTTGACGGCAAGGAATACGTCAAAAACCTGCAAGTGGAGATCCGAGGCACCCGGCCCCTCACATTAAAAGAAACCGGGAGTGTTCATTTCGAGAATTCGAGAGGTGAAGCTCATTCAGTATTAAATGCCCTTCTGGAGGAAGTCCAATCCGCTAAGAGTGCCGAAGCCCTTGCTGAAGCAGTTTATGAAGCGAGATCAGGAGAGAAGCTTAAACGATATCGGATTCAAGACCTTTCCCTAATATGGAAAGAGAAACCTCGCAAACGGCCCCCTTCCCCTGAGCATGCTGAGAAATCTATCTCCAAACTAGAATGCCTAGCCAACCATCTACAAAAAAACTTTCCGAAGATTATCAGAGTTGACCAGATTCGACCGGCTCACATTCAATCATTTCTCAATGAGCTGGAACAAAGCGGAATGACTGCAGCAACATGGAACAGTTACCTTGTGCCGATTAAACTGGTACTTAAACGAGCTGGAGTTCCCGCGGCCAAAGAGATCCTTGCTAAAGATTCGGAACCCGTTTTTCGGAAACCCTTTTCAATTGAAGAACTGGATGCGGTTTTGGAAGCGGCAAAATCCGACCGACTAATCTATTCCTTGGCCGTAACGGCGGCTTGCACAGCCATGCGTAAGAAGGATTGCTGCTATCTGAGTTGGTCGGATGTAGATTTTTCCGATGGATTCATCACAGTGAAAACTAGCAAGACCGGGCAGGTGGTTGATATTCCTATGGCTGACATGCTACGTGCTGAGATCGAAAAGCATAGTAACAACGGGTCAGACTTCGTATTCCCCGAAGCAAAGCAACTCTATGAGGCCGATGCCAGCGCCATAACAAAACGTTTTAAATCGGTCCTGCGCCTTGCAGGATTCGATGATGGTGTGACAGCCCCGCCCCTTGAATACAAAACCGATCCGTACTCCCCAGAAGAAATACTAAAAGCCGCAGAAGAAATTTATACCGGCGGCAAATTGATACGCGCCAAAGCCGTCTTGTCATCGTACCTTTCAGGGGATTGTATTCGTAGAAGTGCCGAAACAGCTGGCGTAAGCATTGGCAGTGTTTCTAACTATCTAAATGAACTAGAAGCCCAAACCAAAAAAAGACTCATTCGGGGCAAACACCGCCCTGCAACAGACATTGTTCCACCCACTCGCGGTAAGATGCGTGAAGAACGGAAAAATGGTTTAAATGCTGCTTCCGTTCGCGATTTTCACAGCTTTCGTACAACCTTTGTGACCATTGCGCTTATGCGGGGGATGCCACTCGACACCGTCCGAAAAATCACAGGACACCAAACGGCTGAAGTTGTTACCAAGCACTATTTCCGACCTGAACGAGAACAATTACGGGAAGCCATGCAAAATACCCTTCCCGGAATGCTCACCAGTGCGGCCAAGCCATTCACCCCCGCTGAGAAAGCGTCCGAGATTCTTGCTATGATCAATGCCAATATGAGCAAGGCCGACATCTGCAATCGCGTTGCCGAGGCATTGGCGGTTCTTAATGGAAGCACTAATTAGGAAAAGGTTATGAAGAAATTACCAACACGTCTTGAAGGAGCCCCTGAGGGCACGCCATGGAACCTTGAAGCACTGATCCAGAACCGAGTAAAGGAATCGATCCGCAAAATCTCCGAAATCTCATCTAAACATGACCTAAATGCGCTACAGGAGAATTGTGAAGATATACTTCATAAGAAAAATTTTACTGCTTTGTATGATCTTAGCGTCGAAGCAGTTGAAATAGGTGATTACTGCGAGTTCAACTTTGTTGATAACTATTTTGGATTTTATGAACACGTAAAAAAATACGATGGGTACGAAAAAACCATTACCATCGACATCTCGTATGAGGGTATTGACCTTATAACCCTTGCCGGTTTTGAGTTCGATGTACTTGAATACTGTATTGAAAAGCTTGAAATCTCCAAGGATACTCGAGAATCCATCAAGTCGAAAATGAGTGATTTGTGGTACGCCCTAAAAGTTTGGGACGCATTCTGTGATGATGATTACGAAGAAGCAATTTTGATGGCATACGACGGACAAACCGAGAATAGTGCTTTTAGGAAACGAGGTGCCAAAGCCACAAAATGCAAGGCAACCGCCAAAAATAATGAAATTCTACAGGCAGCCTATGACATCGACCCAATGAAAACAGAGTCGGCAAATTATATGGCGAACCAACTAAAAGCACATTTCTTATCATATCGGAATACAACAAAAGAAGGGAAAGGCACCCTCATTCCTGTAAGAAAAAAAGGTTATCAAAAAATAACAATTTATAACCTACTCCTAGAGAATGGGTGGCCAAATCGAAGAAAGAGTTCAAAGGCTTAGCCCTTAAACTCTGACCGCTAGCTCCATCTTAAAACATGTCATTAGATGTCCTCCAACAACACGGGATAAACCCGGTTGATAGGAGAACAACACATGAAGACTCAAGAAGTCCCACCCGCAATCCTCACGGCGGCAGCATCCATGCTGGCCCCCTTTTTCCCAGGCTTGTCGCCAGCCAAGCTCGAAAACTCCATCTGCTTTGAGCCGGAAAGAACGTTAGACGAAGTACTCCGGAGCCGCTCAGAAGCAAGCTCCGCCCTTCACGTATCCCTTCCTACCGTCGACCGCATGCTCGCAAGCGGGGAGCTCCAGCGCGTGAATGTTCGCGGCCGGGTTTTCATTCGCAAATCACAAATCGATCAGATCATTCGCGGTAAGGAGGTGGAATAATGCAAAATTCTTCCTCTAAACACAGGTCTGAGGTGCACGTTTTAGATGCAAAACAGCAAAATATGCTCTCACTGGTATCAGAAGAAGCCCCCAGCAAGCTAAATCATTTTCGTAAGGCTTACGGGCAGAAATCGCTTCGTTCCGCCATAACGGCCAAATGCCTCGAATGCGTAAGTCTTGAGACTGCTGAAGTCCGACGCTGTACTGCAACTGCCTGTCCTTTGTGGGGCGTGCGCCCTTACCAGACAGCCCGCCCACATAATAATTCAACTGAAAATACCGAAACGCATAGCGCAACGGCAGGTGGTAGTAATGAGCAACAATGTAATTGAATCGAAGGCCAATAGGTCTAAAGAGAACGATCTCAGCCATCCTGACCAGATGAACTTGTTCGGTGGCGGTGCGGGAACGGAAAAAAAAACAATCAATACAAAGGCCACTAATGGATCGCCCCCGGGCACAACAACATCCGTTGAACCAGAGCCAGCACTGGAAACAAAACACATGCACTCCAAAAATGAAGTTTCCGAAGATGGCAGGCAACAAGGGGCAAATGCTTCACCAAAATCGTCTTTCATTCAAACTTTGGCTGAAGATGCTATGCCCTCGCAAGCGGACGAAGATCAGGAAATACTTCCATTGTTCCCCCTTCAATCATTGCCCGGCTTTACCGCTCAACTAGCCGAGCAAGCCGCCGCAGTCGCACAAATGCCGCCCCAGCTTCCAGCCATGCTGATGTTGGCAACCGCCTCTGCTGCCATAGGGAAATCCGTCGTGGCAATTGGAGGAAGCAATCATGGCCCCTGCCTGGGAAACCTTTATATGCTGGCTGTGGCCAAATCATCCACAGGTAAAAGTGTTGCTGCCAAACTCACCGCTCCTATTTTCGATTTTGAGGAGGAGTTACTCATTCAATACGAAGCCCTTGAAAATAATAGTGTTGCACCGCGCCTAACTATTCAGAACAGCACAAGTGAGGCGCTAGCCCATCACATGAGTACAGGATGCGATGAAACCCTCTATTCTTTTTCGCCCGAGGCAGGGGACAATCTACGCATAGCGGCGGGAGCCTACAGGAAAGCAGGCGGCGACTTCGCCTTCTTAAACTCAGCATGGTCTGGAGATCATTGTGAATTCACTCGCATGACTCGTGACGCGGTGCGCCTGAGAGAACCCTGCCTAACGTTATTCTGGGCAATCCAGCCCTTCTTTTTCAACGAACTCGCCGCCAATAAGGAAGCGGCGATGGGTGGATTCACGGCAAGGTGCCTGACCTTCGATGCCGCCGCCGAATGGATTCACGACGATGGAGGTTACCGAGAAATTGACAAGAAACTTATCGGCCAATGGCATAACACTCTGCACAAAATTATGGAAAGGCGGATTCTCAACCCGAATGCGGATCCTGTTCAAATCCCATGTACCCCAGAGGCCCGCGAAACGTTCCGCACTCTCCACAACGAAAGTATCGACCGACGCAATTCAGAGATCGATATCGCCGACCTGCTCGGAAAGATGCGTGAAAATGCCATCCGGCTCGCCCTTGTTCTGGCAGTCCTTCAGGATGCGTCCCAAATTAATGGTGAGATTGCGGAGAACGCGTGCCGTATCGTGCGGTGGTGTATCGATTCATTACTCTCCATGCTTTCGGGGGCGCGTGCGAACACTCTGGAACGAGAAGTCGACAGGCTCACGATGAAGCTGGAAAAGGCGGGAGGTAAGGAGACGATCCGTAACCTGCTGCGGGGCGGCTGGGAACGGAAAAAGGTGGAACAGCTAGCGAAAAGGTTCCCCCTTCGTTTCGAAATAAGAACAATAAAACCTCCCAAGGGCAGACCATCTGAATTCATCGTAATATGTTAGGGAACTCAACGCCATGCCAAACGACAAAACAGACAAAACTGCCAAAAGTGCCCATGGGTTTTGTCTATTATGGCAGTTTTGTCAGCTGGCATTTATGTCAAATGACGATTACCCGCCGTCTAGTTTCGCTCGGTGTAGATCGTGCCTGTAAGAACGAAGCTCGCCTTTCCCGATTTCCCGGTCACATGCGCACTGAAAAAGGGTGCCGGCAGCGATTGCTTTATCTAAAGCCAGCGCCAACCAGCACACCCATGATATACACCTAGATCCAGCGGCGTACAATTATGCCTTGAAAGGTAATAAAAAGTATGGCGTGCTACGCACGCCTCCTGCAAAAGGGATGTGGTTCTGAAAAACCTTCGCACATACGCCCCTTAAATGGTTCTTTTTGGCACCCTGTAAATGGCACCCACACGATCCACAATCGCCGTAACCAAATAAAATTACGTTCATTACAACAGAATCCTTCTATCCAGTCACAAAAATCGAAAATTCTACAAAAAGTAGGCAATCATGTCTATTTACCGAAAAACATGGTGCAGTGAGGTATTATTCACAGCTTATCGCGACACACTGTCAACTCCCCGAATACCAGACATAATTTCCCACACCTTTTGACACTTTTCTTTGGAGTCGCCATCTCCCAATTCAATCTCGGCTAGTCCCTTAATCTCTTGGTCGGCCTGTCCCCAGATTTTCGTAACGAGAATGGAATCTCCGAACACATCCATGGCCTCCACATATTCCGTCTGCTTGAAAGACCGCTTTGAAAAGTTCCACGAGAAACGCGGATCGGCTAGGCTTTTACGCATCATTTTTGCGGTTGCCAGCAACAGGGTTAATGGTTGGCTCCACTGCTCTGCAGGAGCGCTCTCCGCTAAATTTGGTGCCGATACCTGATTATAATTTACCGTTGGAGTAATTCGTCCATTCAAGGCTTTCTCCAACCGTGCCCGGATCATTTCAAGAACCTTTTCAAACGCGCCCGCGGGCAAATCACCTTCACCGCCCATATCCCTGTACATACTGTTAAGATCCTGCATGTACCGTTTGGCATTCTTTCCTATGAAACCATCCACACTTCCATCACCGACTTGGTTTTTCAGAGCTTCAACCGCCCGGCTATTCTGCTCATCCAATTCCCTGTTTAAAAGAGGCTGGGCCTTTTCAGGTATCCAATGAACACCCTTGCTCAACGAATAACTGCACAGACGAATTACGTCTGTTTTCCGATACTTGTTTATTTCTTTGGCAGTACCCGAATCCAATATTTCCAAAGTAAAACTCAGTTTCTTTTTAACCGCTCCAATAGTGCGCTCAGACTCCTGCCCAAATAAAGTGGGACTCACGGGTATGGTCAGTGGTCCGATTCGACTCGTTTCATCCACCGACACCAAATAACCATTGGCGTAGACCTCCTGAAATTTCTGAGCAAGAGCATCGAGTTTCGTTTCTCCACCATCCCATTCCTCAACAGGCAATCCATCGACATCGGACACAACCTCCCCAGTTTTCGGGTCAATTTCTACCGTTTGGATAACCAGTTCTTCATCGCTAGCACACATGCCAACGTACTCCCGCCATGCCCCTGCAGCTTCGAGATCACCTTCCGCTGGGACTAAATTCGGAATATTAATGGATTGGTCATTAAGCATATGGGATTCGAGGAAAACCACCTGAAACCATTTCCGGAATAAATTCCTATGCGCTTCTGTGGCATTGAATACCGTGTTGAAGCTGGAGAGGTCCACCCCATCCATGCCGAGGTTTGCGCAAGAGCCAATGCACAACATGGTTTTCCCATTTTCCTGATTTACCGTTTCTAAAACAGTAGGCACCAACGCCATCTTTTCGCAACCGTCGCCATACTGCCTAGATACAGGAAGAACCCTAAACTCAACTCGACTTTCCTGGTCTGGATCGGTGTGCAGTGCCTCTAATTCCTTCAGCGCATCCAGATGGTGCTGACGGGTCGGACAGGCCGGATAAACTATAAAGACAAGTTTTACTCGGCAGTCCTTGTTCTCTGCCAATAATTCTTCGAGCAACTGAATGGTTTCGTCGCTGGCACCGACAACAACACCACCGATCAGACTGGCATTGCAAAGAAACGACTTGAAAGGCGGATTATCTTCATACCCGCGCATCCCGATTACAGCCCGAATGTCCGGCCAAATAAAAGGAGGTTCAGTATTGATCGTAACGATTTCGGCTTCGTCGTTTTGAGTATTCAATTCCTGTTCTGGGAAAGGCATATTTTTCTCCAACTATGCCTCCAAAAAAAGAGGCGTGACCTCCGATCACGCTCCTACGAGGCACCGCCAAGCGCCCACTCGAAACGCAAAACGAAAGCCACGCCGAGTGTACGGCGCGTCTTCGTTCAGCGTTGTTTCGAGTTTCAAAACTTGGCGGTTTTCGTAGAAACAACTCTGTGCTTAACGCACTAAATTCTTATGTCTATCCGTAGGCTACCGAACCATCCTGCCTTAAACAAGCTCTCGCTCAGGTGGCAACCGACGCTATTATCTCCTTCAATTCTTCAATGGTGTATGCAGGCCGTTTCTGATGAAGCATGGCATGGCAATTTGGGCAGACAGGTTTGAGGTCATTGATCGGATCGACCCCGTATTCTTCACCGACTTCTGCCAAATCTTTTTCATGATGAACATGGATGAACTTTTCACCCAGCTTTCCATATTTGGCAAAAAACCTGAAATCGCAGACCGTGCACACTCTGCCATAGTGTTCAATGCACTTCCGTCGTGCAGTCGGATTCCGTTCATAAGAATTTACAACAACAGCTTTCTTCGCACCCTCGAATAATCTGGATTGACCGCTGATTTCATCAGGATAGTCAGTGCCGAATTGAGCAATCTCATAACTAGATTCCAACTCGGTTAACTTTTCAGACAATGTCTGCTGATACCTTCCGTTCGGTTGGTCGGCGTAATAAACAATGTGTTGCCGTGCTGCCGAAATGGCTAGTGTGAAAGCCTCTTTACCCAGATCATCGCCAATCAAGCGTATCAACTCCAGTGTCGCTTCAACATTGAGGGTTCGGTTATATCCCTTGCCCTCACGCATCATTCGGTAGTTCTGCACAATGTTGTGTGCGGACGACCTGTTTAACCACCCAGCCGCTTCTGCATGGTCGATTGCATCCTTCCATTTCATTTCATGCAGATAGACCTGCTTTGCAAATGGATAAAAATTACCAATAGCTTCGGACGTAATTTTCATAATTCAAATCAGACGTTAAGTTTGTTTAGGGAAGAGATTCCTGATTTCATTTCGTGCCCGGATCGGCCAGTTCTTATCTTTCTCCAATCGTTTGGCCTCGCGGACAACATCGCGGGTTTGTTCAACGACATCTTTTTTCCATTGGGCGGAACCGCGTTCAAGCGTTAAGCCATCGAGCACAAACTGATAGAAATAGTTTTTCAGGATTTTGGTTCTCAGCGGCCAGAACGTATAATCGTGTTCCACAACCATCTGTTCCAATGCATAGGATTCAAAGGGATAACCCTGATGAGCATTCCAGCATTTCATCAGGCGAATCAGCGGTTTGAGTCGCCTTCCATCGGCTTCATTGCGTTTGATTAACGTTTTCTTAAAATCGCTTGGGTCGGTGGAAAGCCAATCCTGATAATCCGACACTTTGGCAGGAATCCGATAACCGTCCCACCAATGCGGGATGGCCGGAACCAATTCAAAATGGATATGGTTTAACGAAAGAACAATCGTTGGATTGGACTGCTTTATTTGTGAACGACTATAATTATCCATGGCAAATCGCCGCAAGCGGTCGAGAAAGGTTTGGGGCGTCACATCCTTTTCCTTAAATACCACCATGTAATCAACGTCTGACTTCTTATCAAACTTGCGCGGCAGAATTGTTCGACGGCTATAGGAGCCGAAAACAAGTTGCTCCTTAATATCGGCTCCGAAATATCGTCGGAGCCTGGTTTTTAATATAGAAAGCGACCTGTCGATGCGGGTTCGCTCCATATTGAGTAGGATGCACTTGGAGCTGAGGTTTGTCAGATAGGTGTTAACAGACAAAGGTTAACCTTCCTTATCAACTTCATACACTGCCCGTCCGGCTTCAATGTCAGCAACAGCCTTCTTATCATCGCACTTGGCCGTACCGGGTGATTTCTGGTTCAGCGCATTACGACGTTCATCCAATGCCTTGAGCCTATTACGAGGCCCATTATCTTTAATGTCTGGAATTAGATCAATGTCACGGAAAATACGGGCATGATTCCTTAGCTCCAAGTATTGCCCTGCTACTGACTTGTGTATATCTGATCGTTCAAACGGGCGAAGGAATGTAGATACTATGATTAATGCCGTGGAAATCACAGCCAACGCCCCCGCAGGTAATGCCCAATCCAGAAACCCGAAACACCCCGCCGTCGCTGCTATCGCGGCGGAAGGTATTCCAATACACAAATTAATGTTGCGCCACCTATCCGCTGCGTTGTAGTGCCTTTTGGCGGAATATAAGGAGTCTTCTTCAATTCTATACGCTTCCTTGGATAATTCTTCTCGAAGGTCTGCCATTGTCGTTCTCCTATTGTTAAGTAAGCTTACCCATGCCTAAAGCTAGATAATAAAAAGCCTTGGGATTAATCTGTTTCAAGTGCTCCATGTCACGATACTCATCTGGAAGGTTAGTGTTGGAAATTACCGAGATCTTATCATTCACACTTTTCAGCCTGTCATTCACAGTCATGCTGATGTTCTCCCTGGCATACTCAGCAAGCGCGTATGTTTTTGCTGCGGCAATCTGTGCTTCACTTTTCAGCCGGAACTCGTTTCTCACCAGATGATTCCTCAATTCGTCAATACCGAGACTGATGGCGGAAATATCTGAAGTAACGGAGGCCTTGTCTCCTTTATTATACCTGCACAATGCGAGAGCAGTATCAGCGGTATCATTTATAACCTGATCCAAGCTATAGCGTTCATCATAGTATTTATTCTCTACAGCATAGCTTGCCTTGTATGCCGTCCGCACTTCCGCCATGTCCGTTACATGGTCGAACAGCTCGCCAATGTCAAAAAGCTGCTTCACAACTTGTAGTGCCGTGCTAGCTCCGTGTTCATCCTGATAATGGACACCTATCGTATTGGGAGCGAATGCGGTTAATTTGTCTCCCAGTAGAGCGTTTACTGTTGGTGTCGTAACTTTCACGTCGCGATCCGTGTTTATGAAAGATGCGCTGATTGTTTTCTGCTCACACGGTAATGGGCAGTTTTCCTCTTCAACGACTTCAAGCAGTACATAAGGCTGTGTTGTGTCGATGATGGGATCATAGTGGACTTCAAACCTTAGCATGTCTGGTTTGCCGCTAAACCCCGGAGAAACCTCTACATACTTGTTAAAAGGTTTAGTGGAGGTGATCTTATCTAAGACCTTAGTTAACTGCTCCTTTGACACATGACTCACAATATCAATATCAATAGACAGTCTTCGTATTTCTGTGAGGTGGAGCAACAGGCTTGTGCCTCCCTTAAACACGAACGGGATTCCAGATTCTGACAGGGAGCCTAGCAAGGCAAGAGCGTGGATACTCTTTTCCAACAGTAGAGTGCCCTGTAGATTCATCTCCTTACAGCACTGTCTTACATGGCTCTCTGAGAAGCATTTTCCTAAAATCATCTCCTATCTCCACATTTCTTATTTATTTGGACTTGGTAGATGATTTTACACCACCAAAGTTACTCTACGTCTCTTGGCATAGGAGAGGAACGAGGAGATATTTACTCTTCCTGCCTCTACAGCACGTTTCACAACATCCTCTGCTTCTGAGGGTTCCATTATAGATAACTTATTATTCTCAAACAGGAGATCCACCAGTAGCTTCTCAGGAGGAGCAAGACCCGCTTCTGCTGCTGGTTCCTTGGTTACGGCAGGTCTGACGACTACGGGATGCTCTGTTTTCTGATATAAACGCTCTATTTCTGAGGCTGTGGGATTCACCAGCACATTATGCCCGGCGTCCCGCAGGGCATCACCTACCACCTCCAGTGCATCAGGCAGGGAGTAGACAAAGACGGTAAAGCGCGACAGCAGGTGGTGCATGAACGGATTGATCTGCTCCGTTGACCAGCAGGAGACCTCCAGCAGAGGGAACTGTTCAGACAGTAGCTTAGTTATCGACTCCAGCGGTTCGGTGCTCAGTTTCAGTGGTTCGGCGATTTTGGAATACCACCCCTTCCCGGCATCATGCACCGTACCGTTGGCCATGAAATCCGACAGGTAGGTTTTTACGGTCGAATCGGGAACGGCTTCCCCTGTCTCCTTTTCGAGGGCGGATCTAATGTCGTCTATGCTGAAATAGCTCTTTTCCTTTTTCAGCTCAACAATCACCTTGTCCTGTAAAAGCGGCTTGGTCATCGACGGCGAAAAGCCCACGCTTTCAACAATCTCAATCTCTTCATCGGTCAGGCCAAAGAGCTGGTAGACGAGTTGATTGATTTCCGCTTCCAGTTCCGATACGTCCGCATCCGGAATTTCTTTTTTCAGTGCCAATATCTGTTCCACCCGTTTTTCGATTTCCTTTTGCTGAGAGGGTGATGCGGGCGGAATGGGAACCTGAGAAACATACGGCATCTGCATCGCATATGCTCCTCCGTTTAGCTTGGTTACCAAGTTTCCTAAAAACCACCAAGAACTAGCAACATTCAACACGCCTAACAGAAAAAGAGAGGCATCCGGTATCATGAAGCATTTGTTATTAGCAAAATAATTTTCATCATCCCACGCAAAGGCGTGGAACGTAGAAATCTCCTGATAGAGAATCTTTGGCTTATCAAACTCTGGAACATAGATACAGCTGCGGAGGTTGTAGGGGGTTATGCCTTGGTCGTCCCGTTTGTACAGGCCTTTAGCCTTTTTTGCTTTCTCTCCAAACTCGCCAGAGGCGCGGCTTTCCTCAACATCATCGAGATGTGCCTTAAGAAGAGGATAGTCTTCTATATTTATGGCAGGCGTGTCGCCATAACCAGTATGGGTATTGATCAGCCACAAATCCTGCGGATCGGTACGCCAGCGTTTAACATCACGCCCGCGTAGAAAAGGTTTGATGATGGGTTCGCAGTTAGGATCGTCGGCAACAAGCCGGTCGCGAGTTGTGCGGTCGACCACAAAGGCTTCGTTGTAGCCCGTTTTAATTCCGTAGTAGAACTTACCGTCTACATATTCGCCCAACGGGGTTCCGGCATCGCGCAACTTCTGCATCAGCTCAAAGATATGGGGTTGCTCCAATTTCCAACCATCGGAAGTCAGATAGCTCTGCTTCATGAGAAACGAGCGGTGTTTGAAAATATCCACGAAAGCCGCGACCGGATCGCCCGGCTTCCATTTAAGAGCGAGCAATTCGTTGTCGGTCGTCGCCTCATCGGAACCGTTTTTGCTCATCACAATAATGCTTGGATAGGCGGTGGCATCGAAGACCGGGGCATCGCCAAAATCAATCAGCTGGTGGACGCGCATGTTTTTGGCGAGATAGGCGCGAAGCTTGTCACCGTATCCCGCACGGAAATATTTATTGGAAGTGATGTAGGTCAGCACACCGTTATCTTTCAACATTCGGCATCCCTGCTCATAAAAATAGACCAGCAGGTCGGCCGTGCCTTTGTAACAATCGTATATGGCAGAAAAGGCTGGTTTGAACTCCTTAATATCCTCCTGCCGGACATACGGTGGGTTCGCTAACACAACGTCAAATCCATCCGCCGCATCCGGGAACATATATTTCGGATCAAAGAAGCCGATAGGATCTCCTGAAAAGATGTTTTTGTAGCTTCCCCAAAGACCAATGTTGTGAACCAGCATTGCGCGGCGATCTTTGATTTTTTTCTGTTTGGCTTTCGAGAGCCCTTCCATTGCAAAAAGATCAATGCCTTGCAACTCGTGGACTTTATCCAGTTCGCCATGAATCTTTTTTCCGACGCATTCGGTCAGCTCATCTCTAATCCGATTTTTCTCTGCGGGGGTTCCTGCATAAAAATAGTGCTCGGTGAGACGGGTAAAATCATCGAAGAAGTTGGGATAATATTCGAGTTCGAGTTCATCGCCCTGATATTCAATTTCCGGAGCAGAAATAAGGGCATTGGCGCAGACAAATTTAAAATCGAGGTTGGGCAATGGCAGAATGCCGCGATTGGGTTCGTTATCGTTGATCTTTTCATCCACTACCAACGTCAGGAAAAAACGAAGCTTGGCGATTTCGATGGCAACGGGTTGGATGTCCACGCCATAGACTGAGTTCTGAATGATACCGAGCTTGCGGCCATAGTCGGCCTCATTGGTTTCAAAGGCATGTTCCATCTGCTCAACGCGCCGGTCCACCTCCCCTTTATCGAGCTTCATGGATTCAATCTGCTCAATCTGAGCATTGAGCCACAGGTCGTTATCGGGGTCGACCTTGCGCAGGGCGCAGAGCATCTTTTGCAGGATGCCGACCGGGAACGCGCCCGAACCACAGGCGGGATCAAGCACCTTGATGGTGCGGAACGATTCAACTACGGCCTTGCGGGTCTCTTCGTCCAATCCATGATCGTTACCATCGTCCACAAATAGGGAACGAAACTTGTATTCCAATTCTTTGGCACCGAAAACATTGGCCTTCAGATGCTGTATCAGGGACTCCTCCACCATGTACTCCACGATCACACGTGGGGTATAAAATGAACCTGTTGCCTTACGGGCGGTATCACCCGTCTCCGGGTTGATTTCGGCGAGCAGGTTTTCAAAGATACGGCCAAGAATTTCGGGATCGATGGAAACATCAGTATCAAGGGAGGTGTTTTCATCGATGGTAAAATTATAATGTTCCAGGCTTTGGAACAGGTCTTCAAACCAAGCATCCGGCACAACAAGCGTGTTAACGAATTTTGAGATTCCCAGCTCGCCCTCTTCGTAGAAGTCTTGTTCCTTGGGGTCGAACAGCCCGCCGTTGAGGTAGGGAATCAGGTGGGTGAAGTCCGGCGCATATTCGCTGCGCTCATTCTCCGGCTTGTTCAGGGCTTGGAAAAAGAGCCGCTCCAAAACATCGTGGTAATAGTTGGCATGTACCTTCACCGCATCGAGTGACAATAGCTCCTCATGAATCAACGGACGTTTTTTGTCGCACTGCTTATGTTTGAGGAACCAGCAGAAGATGACGCGGCCAATCAGGCGGACGCCGAACTCCTGATAGGTTTTGTAGCAATCCTCCGGTGTGCAGCTCGGCAGGCGCAGCATGGAGGTGTATTCCTTGGAGTCCACCTTGCCGCCGACCAGGCGGTAGAAGTGGTGCTGGATCTCCTTGTAAAATTCCTTGTTGAGTTTTTCAACACTGAAGGCGTTGATGATGTCATTCAGCGATGCCTCAGGCTTTTCGCTCAAGGCTGCCAGTCGTTCAGCGGCGGTACGGCATGATTCGTTGGCTCCCAGCAGATAGGTGTAGCGTTTGGCCGGGGTCTCTTTGGTAACCAGCTCGCCGTCCACAAACTCGGATTCCCGCGCCACAAAACTGAGGCGGTAGTCGTCGCCGCCCTGATCGAAAACGGCCAGTACACCGTAATGCGTTTCTTCATCGATATATTTTGCGACCAAATTGCGTAGCTTTACACGGGCGCGGGGAAGATTTACGTCATCGGCAACACGTACTTCAAACAGAGCGACATTTCTACCGTCTTGGAGTCGTACAGTTCCCGTTTCCACGAACGTATCAACTGTTTCATTATCGACGGGAAGAATGCGTTCCTTGGCGAAATACGTCACATGGTGAAAGATGCCTTCCACGACCTCTTTCCAAACTTTGGAATTGAACGGGCGGGTGAGTTTATCCTGTAGTTGCTGTCGATCCATGCCTATTCGCCTTTGCCAAATGATTCGGATATGATGATTTCAGGCTTCATTGCCGAAAAGCCCTTAATGGTGAAGGGTTGGCTCAATGATTCGTCGAGTTCGTCCAACGGATACTTATTGATGATCTTCATCACCGCATCGAGAATATCAACATTGCCCATCTTTACTTTTTTCATGTTGCGCTGAAGCTTGTTGATGTCGCGCTGAAGATTCTGGAACTTGGCCAGTTTGATGGCCTTTTTTGCCGCGTTGATCTTATGCCGCTCCACCTCTCCGGTAATCGGTAGCTTGGTCAATGCCGATAAAAAAGCCAGCGACTTTTTCTCATGCGGATTTTGGTGGGCATCGACCGCATGGGTACCAACGGCATCCGACTTCAATTTTTCCGCAAAATCGGTGATGGCCAACGCAACCTGATCGTGGTGCTGTTCATGAAGAGGAATGGCGGATTCAGGCAGTTCAGCTTTGAACTGGCGAGCGCACTCGACAAACGTCAGTTCGTCAACCTCTCCGCTCTTCTGCACAAAATAAAATGCATCGCGCCGTTCGTTACGGATAAAACAGAGCGTCGTCCGATCCTTAGTTTTGTCCTTGCGTCCAGCCCGCGCCCGTAACGGCATGTTCTTGATTATCCTGAACTGTTCGGGATGCTGCTCTTTGAAGCGTCGCAGTTCCATCAGATACACCAAATGCTCGTCGCGATCTTCCTTGTGGTTCTTCTCGAATAGGCCGAAGTTTTCCACCAGTTCATCTTGAGAATAGATCTGGCTGTCTTCGCCCAGCGCGGAATGAAACGCCTGCAACTTCATTAACGCCTTCTTTTTTAGTTCAATATCATCGTCGACCTTGGCGGTCGGATAGAAAATGTAGTTATGAATGACAGGGGCATGAGAGCCAATGCGATTTACGCGGCCGATGCGTTGCATAAGGCGGGTAGAGTTCCAAGGAGTGTCGTAGTTCACAATCACATTGGCCCGGTGCAGGTTAATGCCTTCCGCCAGCACCTCGGTTGAGATGATGATGTCGTAGTCATATTTCTGCTCGGCAATCGGTATGTTGGCATCAAAATTCTGCCTTACCGTCTGTCGCATCGTATGGCGATTGCTGGCGTCGATACTCAGAATCCGTTTGAAGCCTTTCTTCTTCAGTCCCTTGAACAGATAGTCCGTAGTTTCCTTCGATTCAGAAAAAACAATGAGCTTCTTATTCGGGTTTTGATCAGGATCAAACAGGATGTCATCCATATAACGGATAAACTCTTCCAGCTTGGGGTCTTGCTCGACCGCATTCCATCGCTCTACCAACTCGGCAAGGATGGCTGCGTCGTTCTGCAAGCCCTCCAGAAAATCCGTTTCAAAATCTTCGGGAGTGCATACCTGAATGGTGGGATCGGTATCCTGCGACTCAATAATCAGATCAATCAGTTCATCTTCCCGATCCTCAACAATGAACTCGGTCACTTTGAGATTCGGAGCAATATAGATCGTGCCATTCACGAACATGGTCAACATGGCTATGGTCGCTTCGTGGAAACGGCCCAACGACATCTTGAAGGCATGAAAACTACTGTCGATACGTTTGACCAAAAGCGTCTTCATAATTTTGGCCAACTGAGTCGATAGCATATCCGCATTGGCATACATCATCTTCTTGCTCGGAACTAAATACTCGATGGCACGGTACCGGTTATAGGTCAGCCCCATCTTTGGATTGCTGATCACGTTCATCGTGTGGTCGTAAAGCTCATCAAGATCGGCATCGAGTTTGTAAAGAATTTTTTCGGGAGGGAGAACCTTGGGGAATATAATGCCCTGTGATTTAAGGTCGGACTCGTATTCTTCGTGTTCACTCAAATCCGTTCGGGTGCGGCGAACCGTCAGCGGCTTAACCACCTTTTCACGAATGCGTTCATAGATGCGCCGAACATCCGTCTGCACCGTTTCGAGGGAGCGTTGTTTCTTTGCCTTTTCATACGCATCGCCGCATTGGTTGAAAAAACGTTGCAGGTTTGCAATTTCGAGGGTGGAGTCCTTCCCGTCCTGAAATAGGAATACCAGATTGCGGATGTCGTCTGGACGGTTGTTCAACGGCGTTGCGGAAACCAGCATGACTTTTTTCCTCGCAAAACTGCCATCGGGAAATTGCTGACGGGTCGGAGCCTTGCAAATCCGCTGTAGGGCATCATAAGCCTCGGCAGTGTCATTTCTGAATTTGTGCGCTTCGTCCACGATGATCAAATCGTAGATGCGGGGATCTTTGATCTTATGCAGGCTTCCATTCGTAATGATATTAAAGTTGTGCAGGCCGAACTTATCCATCGTTTCCTGCCAATTATCCTTTAACGCCGGAGGCACAACAACCAGCACCCGACTGATGTGCGAGGGATAGCCGTTGGTATAGAAAAACTTTTTGGCAATCAGGGTCGCAATCACGGTCTTACCTAGACCAACCACATCGGCCAGGAAAAATCCGTTGTGTTTCCGAAGCAGTTCAAACCCCTGATTCACCGCATCCACCTGATAGGAAAGCCGAAGGAATCCCTTGGGCAGGTCGGAGACGGAGCTGGGATCAAATTCAACGCTTTTACCGAAATATTCGATCAGGAACTTGATATAGATTTCGTAGGGCGTGAACTCATCGTTAAGGAAGGTTTGTTTCTTCAGGCCGCCGATTTCCTTGGGCAGGATGGATACCGATTCCTTCCACAACTTTTCAAATTCGTCGGTGGCAAACTTCACATCCTCGTAATCGCGGAGCAGGACATTGAACTCATAGTTAGCCGTTTCCTTTGCCCCCAGCCCAGCATCGGTAAGGTTGGACGAACCCGTAATGACGCTACCCGGCTTATGTTCGTTAAACGTGTCGGAGCGGAAAATATATATTTTTGCATGTAGATTCTTTTCAGGGTGGGCTCGGATCTCAATCTTTTCGGAAACAATGTCTTCCACAAACTGGACAATTCCACCCTCAACTTTGCGTTCATAGACCGCCGATTGAATGTCCTTCTTAATCTCCCGCATGAATACGTCAACGGTTTGCTGAGCATCCCCCTTAAATAACAAACCCTTCGACTGATACTTGGCGACGATTTCATCGACGTTAATGCCAACAAGAATGCGGATATGAGGAACGTTATCGAGGTAGGGGCGGATGGAGAAATATCCGGAAGCACGGAAATATCCGACCAACGCATCGAAGAACTCAATGTCGGTATTATGCTCGAACACACCCGCGAATTTCTTCAACAGCGTGTTTTCCCCTTCATTCGTAAAAAACTTTGTACTCACTCAACCCACCCTATTTGTCAAATACGCATATAATCTTGAAAGACTATAGGCGAATAGGGCATTCAGCAAGCAGAAGGCAGAGAAATAGGGATTCAGGAACCACGATACATGTCTCGCCAATCCTGAATAGCTGAGCTACTGACAAAAGATGGCTCTGGCATCGTTTCCTTGTGGACATCTTCCACAGATTGGGGCGCGATTTTAGGATCGTCAAAAATGGCAAACCAAAGTTCGCTGCTGGCTCGATAGGTTTCTATCTGTAGGCCTTCAGGAGTAATAGCCATATAGATTTTCTTTTTCTTGTAGGACTGCACTAATTCCAACAACCCCTTGTAGCGGATGAAGCAAACGCCCTTTTCGGTAATCATGGCCGGCGCGGAAATACCCAAGCCATTCGCTTCCAACTCTACCTCCATATTGTATGCCTTAATCCGCAAATACTGATTTTTCTTTTGCCGGGAGACCGATGCCATATCTCGATGGCCAGCCAGTTTCAGTAATCGAACCAAATGTTTCTTATCTATGACGAACTTCATCTCAATCCCCCTGCCCTGAATGAATATTCAGAGGATACGCCCCTCTTGATCAAGATGTCCAGCCATCGAGCGCATACACTACCTCCCTAGACGCATCGTTCCATCACCACCTCCCCACCTCGTATGGTACCAAAATGGGGTGTGGGGGGGGGTCTTGTTTGATCCGCGCCTTACAACTCACCCCCGACCACGACTCAAAAATCTCTTGCGAGGGGTGCCCATGTACGGAAGGTGAAAAATGTTTCCACTTTGTTTCCACCTCTGCTCAGTTTTGATCACAGACTATCAGAGGCCATCAACATCTACCCCAAAAGATTGGACGCATGCTTAAGGCAGTAAAAAAGGGCCTATCCGTCAGGATAGACCCCATATAATATGGTGGGCCTGGAGGGACTTGAACCCCCGACAAAGAGATTATGAGTCTCCTGCTCTGACCGACTGAGCTACAGGCCCTGAAAATTGAGTCCGCAAGAAATACAGGAATGAACCGAAGCAAGGCAAGGGACATTTCCTATTTTGTATTTCCAAAGGTTGGAAATAAAAAAGCGACTGCCAGGGCAATCGCTCTTTGAAATCGATGTTTCAGGTCGATTTAGTAATCATTTCCCGGATCAGTTGCAGAAGGAATCGCTTTTTTAAAGGCCTCCTGCTGGCCGTCGCCGACTGACAGCACATTGCCATCGCGATCGAACTTGGTTAATGGACCGAGTGTGCGGATGAATTCAATCTGCTTGTCGTTCAAGGAACGGCCGCTGCGGGTGGTTACAATTTTACCTTCATGGTCGGTAATGACGACAAGATATGTTTCGTAGGTTCCGCCGACGTTTATGTTTCCGCTGGTTTTTCCAATGGGATACAGGGGGCTTCTATATTCGTAGGCATTGTCTTTTGCCTTATCAAACGTGCCGGATCCTTTTTTGGTATCAATGACAACGTAATGACCGGTATGAATTTCTTTTCCAATCACATAGAGCTCGGCAGTAACCGGATCGTCCCACGGCTGACCGCTTGCTTTGCGGATTTTCACAATCACCTGAACGTTTTCAACTTTTGCTTCACCATCGCGCCCTGCACCGATCGTACGGCGACTGCGCTTTGTGGAAACATCCACATCCACACGCAGCGGGAATTTAGTCTGAGCACTGGCCATCAGAGTTGAACCAACAATTGAAATCGCTAAAACACTTGTCATTAAACTTTTCATTTCATGCCTCCATTGAAGTTTTAAATACGTATAAAATATTACCCGATCCTAAGCAATATTAATTCCTACCTGTTCCCTGTTCCTCCGAGTTTGTGATGACCTTCGGGGGCAGCCAGACCCTCACCTTTTTCTTTTTGACACCCCATTGACGGGCAAACCAGTGGTTCGGCCGATAAAGATCGATGTGCTGCCCTTTAATTGCACCGCCGGTATCTTTGACCACTCCATAGCCATAACCGGGAATATGCATGACGGTACCGTAGGGATAGATGGAGGTATCGGCGGCCAGGATTCCGGGCCGCACCATGGCCCCTGACGAGGTTTTGCCCACATGCTTAAGCCGCATGCTGAACGTTCCGGTTTTCTGATAGGGAATCAGCAAAAACCACTTATAGCTGCAGCATCGGCGACAGTGGCAATAGGAGGTGGTTTCCATCTCGACCTCGATCGGCTGCACCCCTTTGGGAGGGCGTATCCATTTGGGAAAGTAGAAGCGCCCTTCCGCCATAAACCAAAAACCGATCAATACAGCCACCAGGATTTTCCAGTTTCTGACCCTGTGGAGAATACGGCGAAAACGCATGGGTTCCAATCGTTGGAAATTGTCCTGACCTAGCGGGCCCTGAGCTGCTTTCGCAACGACTTGAGATCACGTTCGGCCAGCCGAACTTCAACTTTGGCATCTTCGATGGCGGAAAGATCCGGATCCGAAGCGATGAGGGCCTCGTAGTGCGGTGTCATTTCGTCGGCACTCAGAGTTTCTTTGGCGATGAGCGTTGAGAGCCAGACCGATGCATGACGATATTTAGGATTGGGGTCGCTGGCCGTTTGCGCAGCGTATTCTTTGGCGGCGGGATAGTCCCGCTCCACCAAAGCCATCAGGCCTTTATAGTTGGTATCGCCGTATTCGGCTTTCAGATCGCGGTCTTTTCCGGAACCGTGCACGGCCCCCATGGTGGCCCCGGTTGCTCCGCCAACGGCCGCACTCTGCGCGGCCCGCTGGAGCGGATCGCCACTGAACAGTCCCCAGAAGAAGCCGGAAACGGCTCCGCCGAGCGCGCCGTAGGTTGCACCTTTTTTGGCCTCCTCCCCTGCGTGCGATTTGGTTTTACAGCCTGATATCGCCATGGATGAAGCCAGAAGCCCGATGACCAGGACCCGTGTAGTATGTATCTGCATAGAGTACCTTTAGTTGAATGAGCCTATCATAGGTTTCTGAACATCAATGTAAAGAGCTTACAAAGTTTTCAATGATTGGAACCGGGGCACGGAAAAATCTAAAGGGGGCGAACGCTTGAAGGGCACCAACCAAATTGCTACATTTTGTGGGTTTTAAGTCAATTTACAGCCATATCTTGTGGTTTAAGGGGAATTTAGGCAAATGGCCGACAAGAAGAAGCACGAATATACAGAAGATAAAATCAAGACCCTGTCCTCGCTGGAGCACATCCGGCTGCGAACCGGCATGTACATCGGCCGCACAGGAAGCGGTGCGCATTACGACGACGGAATCTACATTCTTGTTAAAGAAGTGATCGATAACGGCATCGATGAGTTCATTATGGGCCACGGCGACCGGATCGATGTCTCGATTGAAGAAGATATGGTCACCATCCGCGACTTTGGCCGGGGGATTCCGCTCGGGAAAGTGGTGGACTGTGTTTCCAAAATCAATACCGGTGCAAAATATAACGACGATGTCTTTCAGTTTTCTGTGGGCCTGAACGGCGTGGGCACCAAGGCGGTGAACGCCCTCTCGACCTATTTCCTTGTTCGTTCGCACCGCGACGGAAAATTTGTGGAGGCCGAGTTTGAGCTCGGCAATCTGGTTCGGGAGGAAAAAGGTAAGACCGATGAAGCAAACGGCACCTTTGTGGCCTTCTCGCCTGACTTGGATATTTTTAAAAAGTTTAAATTTAATGCCGACCATCTGGCCCGGCGGCTACGGTTTTATGCCTATCTGAACCCGAAGCTGAAGATCTGGTTCAACGGTGAGCTGTATCATTGCAAAGGCGGCCTGCTGGATTTGATACGCGATGAGAGCCAATACGAGAAACTCTATCCACCCTTCCACTACTCCGATAAAACACTGGAATTTGCCTTCACGCATACCAACCGTTTTTCGGAAGAGTATTATTCATTCGTGAACGGACAGTACACCTCGGATGGAGGAACCCATCTTTCTGCTTTCCGCGAAGGCCTGCTGCGCGGCATTAATGATTTTGCCAATAAGAAGTTTTCCGGCGACGATGTCCGCGAAGGCGTTCTGGGGGCGGTCGCGATCCGCCTGAAAGAACCGATCTTCGAGAGCCAGACCAAAAATAAACTGGGCAATACCGAAATCCGCTCCGACCTCGTGGCCAAAGTTTCGCAGGCCGTGGCTGATTGCCTGCACCGGAACACCCCTGAAGCAAAAAAACTGGTGGGCAAGATTGAGGAAACGCAGAAACTGCGCAAAGAGCTCAACTCCGTCAAAAAACTGGCGCGTGAACGCTCTAAATCCGTCTCGATCCGCATCCCGCAGCTCAAGGACTGCAAACACCACTTCAACCGCGACAAGCAGAAGCATCTGGAAACCCAGATCTTTATTACAGAGGGACAATCCGCCGCCGGCTCCATTGTCAGTTGCCGCGATGCCAACAATCAGGCGATTTATACATTGAAAGGGAAACCCCTGAATGTGTGCGACCTGAAGCGCGACACGCTTTATAAAAACGTTGAGATCTACAACCTGATGCGCTCGCTCGATATTGAAGAGAATATCGACAACCTGCGTTTCAACAATGTGATTCTCGCCACCGACGCCGATGTTGATGGATTGCATATCCGGAACCTGATGATTACCTTTTTCCTGCGCTTCTTTGAGTCGCTCGTTCGGGAGGGGCACCTGAAAATTCTGGAAACGCCGCTGTTCCGCGTACGCAATAAAAAGGAAACCATCTACTGCTACTCCGACGAAGAGCGGGAGCATGCGCTGAACAAACTGGGCCGCGGCGCGGAGATTACCCGATTTAAAGGACTTGGAGAAATTTCGCCGAAGGAGTTCAAGGATTTCATCAGCGAAGACGGTATGCGCCTTTCCCAGGTGGACATCACCGGCGACCATTCCGTATCTGAAATTCTCTCCTTTTACATGGGCAAGAATACGCCGGACCGCCGCGACTTCATTATGGAGAATCTGGTTGTTGATGCGGAAATGCTGTAGAGAAATCAAGGCATGAGGCACCGGGCAACAGGCACTGGTGAATGCTTAATACATAAAACTTAAAATATAAAACTGACTTCATGGCTGATAAGAAAAAAGACAACGAGATGGAACTGTTTGAAGAAAACAAGGCAGTACCTCCGGCTGACGAGGAAGCAACCGCACCGGTTGTAGAAGAGCCGGCTGAGGAAGAGCTTCCTCCCGTGGAAGAGAAGAAGGGCTTTGATCCTTTGCATGCAGAGCATGGCCCGCTGAACCAAATGGTGCGGACTAATTTTCTGGAATATGCCACCTATGTGATTTGCGACCGCGCGATTCCGGCGCTGGAGGACGGCCTCAAGCCGGTGCAGCGGCGGATCATGCATGCGCTCAAGGAAAAGGACGACGGACGCTTTATCAAGGTGGCGAATATTGTCGGCCACACCATGCAGTATCATCCGCACGGCGACGCCTCCATTGCCGATGCACTGGTTACACTCACGAACAAACGCTATCTAATTGAAGGGCAGGGAAACTTCGGCAACATCTTCACCGGCGACCGCGCCGCCGCCTCCCGTTACATTGAGTGTCGCCTGACACCGCTGGCCCGCAACGAGATCTTCAATAAAGACCTGACGGAATGGATTGCCAGCTATGACGGCCGGAACAAGGAACCGGTCAGCCTGCCGTGTAAACTTCCGCTGATGCTGATGCTCGGTGCGGACGGCATTGCCGTAGGCCTCTCCACCAGCATTCTGCCGCACAACTTTATTGAGCTGCTTGAAGCCCAGATTGAAATCCTCCGCGAAAAGAAACGGACTCCGGTTGAACTCAACCTGCTGCCCGACTTCCAGACCGGCGGTTTGATGGATGTTTCGGAATACAATAAGGGCAACGGAAAAGTTAAACTGCGCGCGAAGATTGAAATGCGCAAAAACAACCGGCTCGTCATCACCGAAGTCCCGCACGGAACCAATACGGAATCGCTGACGGCCTCCATTGAGGACGCAGTGAAGAAGAAAAAGGTGCCCGTTCGCGCCATTGATGACTTTACCGCGGAAAAGGTTGAGATTGAACTGACTCTGACGCAGGGCGCCTCCCAGGAAAAGGCGATGGAAACGCTTTATGCCTTCACCAAATGCGAAACCTCGGTGACCAGCCGCCTGATCTGCCTGCGCGAAAACCGCCCGGTTGAAATGACGATCGATGAAGTGCTGCGCGAAAATGTTCAGCAGCTGCTCCGCATTCTGGAGGGCGAGCTTGAACTCAAAAAAGCCAAACTGCTCGACGACTTTCACAACAAGACGCTGGTGCAGATCTTTGTTGAAAACCGGATCTACAAAAAAATTGAGCAGTGTAAAACCTATGAGGCGGTTTATAAGGCCATCTACAAAGGTCTCGATCCTTTCAAGGATCAACTGAAGCGCGAAGTGGTGGATGACGATATTGAAATGCTGCTGGCCGTACGCATCAAGCGCATCTCCCTTTTTGACATCGAAAAGAACCGCAAGGACATCGAAGAGATTCTGGCGGAACTGGCGCAGGTCGAGAAAGACCTCAACGGGCTCAACGGCTATACGATTCGCTATATCAAGCGCCTCATCAAAGAATACAAAGACCAGTATCCGCGCTGCACTGAATCCACCAGCTTCAAAGAAGCCGACGTGCGCGAGCTGACCGCCTCTGAATTGCAGATTAAGCGCGATGAGAACGGATATATCGGAACCAATGTGAAGGGGGAAGTCATTCTTGAATGTTCCTCCCTCGACAAGCTGCTGGTGATCTGGACCAACGGGCAATATAAAGTGCTCCAGCCACCGGAAAAACTTTTTGTGGACGACAGCCTGGAGCGGTGCGAAATCTTCGACCGCGATAAGGAGTTCACCGCTGTTTATACTGACGCGCGCATTACCTATATGAAGCGTTTCAAAATCGGCGGGGCCATCATGAACCGGGAGTACTATCTTTCACAGGGTGAGAAATCGAAACTGCAGCTCCTTATCGACGGGACACCGGAAGGCATCTACGTGAAATACCGGCCGGCCAAAGGACAGCGGATTCATCAGCAGCGATTCAACCCGGCGGACATTGCCGTGAAAGGCGTAAAGAGCCGGGGAAACCGCATGACCACCAAGAGCATTAAATATATCGGTGCAGAGCCCGGTCGATGGTGGGATCAGAACGACGACGGAGCCATCCCCGAAGGTGTACTACTTTAACCTTATTCCGTTTCAACTGGCGGGTTCCGGGGCATGAATGTGCCGGTCATGACGGACGACTCGCCGCTGTCGGCATCAAATAACTGAAGAATCACATGTATGGGTTTGGAAGGTAGTTCATCACGAATTCGAGCCTGAAAGCTAAGCACATCTTCACGAACCAAAATGGTTCCACCAGGATTCATGACCAACTGACTTCCTTGCCATGCAATGTTCGTTCCACTGCCGAAATATAGTATCCGATTGTCTTCAGAAACTGTCGGAGCCTCGCTGATGGCCGCTCGGGCAAGATTTCCGATTGCCTCTATAGCCAGAGTAGCATCGCGTTGCAGGGCGACCCGTTGATTTCCCTCAATCCAACTTCGATGCCCTAACACCAGGAGCGATCCGATCAGCATTAAAAGAATAGACACGGACAGCATAGCCAGCAGCATTTCCACCATGGTAAAGGCCGCCCGCCGGGAGCTGGAATGGAATCGTTTTCTCACCGGGCCCACTCTATTTCCCCTTTGCTATTATCCACAGATATGAAATCCGATTCCGGCAAAGAAGCCATTTCGGCCACAGGAAGGGTTGGACGGGATTCTGTGTAGACTGGCGGTGGCGTAATCCGGCGCTTTTCAGCGGACTGACGATCACGACTCAGAGCCGTCAGCAGAATAACCAGACATGTGAAAGCAAGTGTGCCCGCAACCCACACAATCAGTGTCCCCGCTTTGTGAATATTATGTTTCACCGGTACTCCATCCTCCAGTTTTTAAACACAGGCACCGTTGATGGCGATCCGGGTGCGGGAGAAAACATGAAACGCGCATCATGATGATAGTCCTTCAAAAATCCTTTTCCACCCGAATAGCCAATGGTCCCCCGATCATACTGAACAATACTCCCGAAAAGATGAATATAGGGCAGGCCCAGATAGGAGCCTCGATCAGCAGTACCAAACCCTGCATTTGAGACTCCCCCGGGCGGTTCAGTCACAAAGATTGCCGCGTGTATATTCACAGGTCGGCCCTCATTACCGCTTCGATGATCCGGGAAATCGACCTCAACTTTTTCCTTGGCATAGAGACCCAGTCGTTCGTCCGAGCCAGGCTCAATATCGCGCGCCGCCCACTGCTCAATGGGAATGGAGGGTGCCCCAGAACTATCAAGGGCAGGAGCAGATGCATAGACAATATTATCCACAATCGAGATAGTACCGTCCGAAACCACAGAAACACTTCCCCCAACTTCCCCTTTCACCGAAACATCTCCGTTGACATAAATGATGTTATCATCAATTTCCGGCATCCCGATGTTATCAATATGATTTGTCGTTGATAGAGATGTACGACGCTCCGGTTCGACTACCACTTCCACATAACCGGCCGGCACATAGCGCCATCGCCTTCCATTTCTCTCCCAATGGGCCCGTTGCCATTCCATTCTGGTTACTGCCGGCGTAATCTCATCTTCGGTTAAAACGTATCGACCATCGGCCAGAAACTCGATTGCAGCAGGCCCTTCCACGGGAGCCATTCCGGATTGCCCCGCAATATCATCAATCAGATCTGAATCAAAATCTGTTTCAGGAACACCGAAAGAAAGCCCTTCAAGAAACACATCCGGATCAGCAACAGATGTTGTACGACTGTCATTGTAATTCACACGACTTGAACCCGTACTTGCACGACCGTAAATCTTTGGCGTTCCTCGAATATTAAATTTACCATTTGTCTTGGTCGGGCCGTACAGCTTGTCTCCGTCGGCAAAACTTACATTACCTTCCGAGTGGGTCATCCAGACTTCCTCAGCAACGGTTGCAAGCCTAACCAATGAATGAACAACTACCGAGGCGGCTCCTCCCGGCGAACGACCAACCACTTCGATTGCATAGTGCGCCGACTCATCCAATGCATTCTCAGCTGCCACGGCCCTCACAAAAACCTCATAGGATCCGGATCCGTCAATGGTACGGGAAAGAACGGCGGTATCGTCTCCGACCAGACCGTACCGCTCAAGCGGCCGGCGATTATCATCGAACGTGATGATGGCCTTGAGTTCATTCAGACCGGCTTCGGCCATCCAGAATGCACGGGCATGATTCAATTGGCCGGAGGTTTCGAGCATGTCGACCTGTCCCAGGCGCAGGAACCCTACACTGAGAAATGCCAGCAGAAGCATGATCAGCATGACAATCAGCAGGATACCTCCTTCTTTACGGGCATTGTTTGACCGAAGCTTTTTCACAGATGTTATACTGTTAATTGGCATAAAAACTCCGGAGTTCGATGTTCTCTCCCTGCCCCGTGACTAGAGTCACCTCGATTTCCATGCATTCAGCGGTAAAGAAGGCGCCTGTTGCTGTGGAGACAAAACGTACACGTGTTTGAATGGCGCGTTGAACGCCATTGATATTCACCATCTCTTCAGGATCACTGCTATGCCGATTGAAAGATAATCCGTTATACGATAGAAATACCCAGCTGTTACCGATGTTGATGCCGTCCACCCGTTCATCATGGAAATGAGGATATAATTCAGAACGCACCTCCTCCATGCGACGGTGCGCTGCTGCAATGGCAGCGCGTTTATGCCCCTGAATAGCAACCGTATCTCCGAGCCTTACCGCTGAGCCCACCGTTCCAATGACGAGGATCGCAAGCAGTAACATGGCAACCATGACCTCTATTAACGAAGTACCGGCCTTATACTGTGCATTACTTGAATTTACGTAATTTTTCATTCATATCCATAATGACAATTTCGTCATCCGGTCCATGGAGTCGAACTTTAGATTTTCCGATCTGGATAATTTCATAACCCTGGACCCGGTCACCAACCCGGTAGGTCTCTCCACTGAGACCAACCAAGGGGTTCGATGGACTCCAATAGATGCCATCGAGCTTAACATCAAACGTTTCCTTCGGAGCGGAAGGTTCCGGCTCATCTTCGATGATAATAATTTCCGGAACAATCATTGTAACTATATCATTTCTCGACGCTTCGAGAGCAGCCGCGAGTTCTTCGGTATCATTTCGCAGCATGGCATCCACGGTTTTGACATTTGAATCGAGCGCATCAACCAACACGGTGTACTGTGATACGTTCGAAGTTCTTGTTCCCTCCCGATTAATCTGAACCATCCAGTAAACCAGGGGGGCTGCAATAAGCGCCACCAGCAGCAACGTCAGTACTGCCGGAAGGCGTATCGTCTCTTCTCTATAGTTCTCATCTCCGGCTCTTTCCGGCCTGCTTATTTTCTGAGTCATGACCGGCCCTCCACAGTTTCCATCCTGAACAGGATCAGTTCAAACCTGATTTCCGCCCGGTAGAGTCCCGGATTCCTCGGATCCGCCTGGCGTGAGATCTGAAGTTCGCTTTCCGATAACAATTGCTGAACCGAAGCCACATCCGAAAGCAGCCGGTAAATCGTTCCGAGATCGGCGCTCCCCTTCACTATTGCGGTCAATGCGGGTAATTTTCCATCTGCTGCATCCAGACGCTCCACCTTTAGAGAATCGACGGTAAAACCAACTTTCAATGCTCTTTCCTGTACATAGGAAATCAGTTCATCCTCGGAATCAATGTGAGCAGCATTACCGCTCTCGAAACGCTGTTGCAATGCTTCGGCACGCTCCCGTGCCTGCACGAGTCGGGGAAAGACTTCAGCCAGATGTTGTGCCCGGGTCAACTTCCATTCGGATTGCATCCTCAAAGCATACGTACTCAGCCCGACGCCGGCAATCAATACCGCCGGGATCATCACCCAGAGGATCAATCGGCTGCGGCTCGACTTAAATTTACCCACATCCATAATCCACCTACTTTTTTAAAATACACTCAAACTGAACGAAAAAAACGGGGCCGCTTTCCGTATTGCGACGTTCGCCGTTCAGGGGCCGGATGGAGACTACCCGATTCATCAGCTCTTCATTCTTTTCCCATGCTGCACTCAATAGCGCAACCGGGTCACCGGCATCATCGGATGAAAGAGGCATCACCAGTCCGAAGGCCAGTTGCTCTTTGTTGGCAGATAAACTCTGCAGGGAAACTCCGGAAGGGAGATCCGTAAACAGGTTATGTATGACCGGCAGCAAATGGACCCGCTGTCCCAATGCTCTTTTGAGCTGAGCAATATCATAGGCCCGATCTTCGAGCTGACGAAAGGTTTCATCGGGATTCAGAAAAGCATCTTCCGTAACACCGGATACTGAACACACCGTCTGCTGGAGCATAGCCTGCTGCTGATGATTCTTAATCGTTTGCCGGATATTGACACTGCCGAAAAAGCCCACCGCAGCCAGCCCCGCAAAACAGATCAGCAAATAGATCAGCATTCCGTTATAAAAACGGGCACGTTGCTCAGGTGCACTCGTCATCCCCTTTGCCAGATTTATTCTATAATCAACAGCCATGTTTCTTTCCCTATAGATTTCTTAGTCCAAGCCCCAGACTGGTCGTCATCAGCGGGGAAATTACATTGTTCTTTCTGGCCGACTTAAAGGCATGCGGAATCGAAAAATTGGGGTCCTGCAACGGACTCCAGACTTCAGTCGGCAAACCGATCGTGTCGTGGATCTGAGCAACAAATTCAGATTCCTCCGGCACAAACCCGGTGATCACCAGCTGGGTGACCGGCGTTTTATCTACTTTGACATGATAATAGAGCAGGGCATCGGATATATTTTCGATCAGATACTGTACTTTACTGGACCATTCAGCAGAACGGGAAATAATCGTGCGTGGATAGATGTAGTGGTCATTATAGAGAATCGAAATATCCGCATTGTACCGAGAGAGGTTGACCACGCAAACAGCACTGTCTTTATTGACCTTATCGCCGCGCAGGGCCAGATAGAGATTGCAAAGCGAGGTACAGCCGACATCCGTCAATACCGGAAAGAGTCCTGCTTTTTTGAGCAGGTTTAACTGCTCATTCACTTTATGTTTATCCACGGCAACCAGAATCCCATGCAGCGCTTCTCCCACGTGAGTGTAAGGATCGTTCTTCGGGCGGTTCAGATGCCAATCATAAACAATTTCTTCTGGAGGAAGCTGCAGACTTTCCTCGGCTTCCAGCCCCAGAGCCGAAGTCAACTCCCGCGGAGCCAAATCCGGATACTTAAAATATTTAAGACAGAGCGAACGAGAATGAAGTCCGGCACAAACGGTGGTCGTGGGCATCCGGATCTTTTTCCACAGCTTTCGAACCACCTGTACAATTTCTTCATCGCTTGCGTCGGGAGCGTATTCCATCCACCCCGCATGGGTGAGAGCAATCTTATGGCGCCCGCGTTTCACAATACGCGCCGCACTGACGACCCCGTCCGCAATATTAATTCCGGCAATGTTTTCGCGTTCTAATATGGTTTCTGCTGACGCCATCTTTATTCCTCGAATTCTTGTGTAAGGCGGGTTGGGACGGCCCGGCCGGGCCGTCCTGACCTGAACTTAGTCCGGAATCGCTTCTCCACCCAGGCCCTGCCAGGTGGTGATACCGTTCGCCACATTCATCACAACACTTTCACCGGCAGCATCACCTCGACCAACAGCTGTGACGGTGTAGTTGTTTTTATCCGTCACGTCGATGGTGTAGGTATCGAAGTAGGTACCCAGCAGATCATCAGCCGTGATGCCCGACAGGGCGGCAAGGTTGGCCGGTGCAGAACCCGTTTGAACGAAATGCATCCGGATCTGAGTGGCAACAGCACCACAACCGGTTCGGCCTTCCGAGGCCATGGCTTCTTCCGTATTACCGGTCATCATCGGAATCGCAACCGCAGCCAGAATAGCAACGATGATTGCAACAACCATGAGTTCCACCAGGGTGAACCCGGACTTTTTATTTTTCTTTCGTAGTTTCATTTTTGGTCTCCTTGTTAACTTTTAATGTACTGCTATTTTTTCGGCGTACGGGTACCCCACCCTCGGCCGCCTGAAATTTATTTATTATTCTGATTCACCAGCTATCGTCTCATCCTCCCTCCCCGGCTAATGCATGCCGCTCGACACTGAAAATATCGGCATATAAATCGCTAAAACAATCGTCAGAATGAAAGCACCGAACACGCAGATAATGAGCGGTTCAAAAAGAGCCATGGTCGACATAATGGAAACTTCCACCTGGTCTTCGTAGAGGTCGGACACTTTATCCAGCACCTCCGGCAACTGGCCTGAATCCTCTCCAACGGATACCATACGAATAATCAAACCGGGAAAGATGCCAGACTGATCCAGACTGGCCGCAATTCGGTTGCCGGTCATGATTTTGTTACGGGCATTCAATACGCTGCGGCGGATAAGGCGGTTCCCCGTTGCTTCCGCGCAGATTTCCAGCGCTTTGGAGATGGGCACGCCACTGTGCACCATAATCGACATACTGCGGCAGAAACGTGCCAGAATATATTTTTTCAAACTGTTTCCTGCATAGGGAATCGCCAGTTTAAACTGATCCCGCTGGAATGCGCCGGGCGGCGTACGCCCGTACAGAATCAAGCCGCCGGCAATCGCAGCAACCCCGCCGAAAATATAAACAAAATTAGATACAAAAAACTCATTAATGCCGAATACCAGCAGTGTAAACGGAGGGAGATCCGACCCTTGATCCCCGAAAATCGCTGTGAAGCGGGGCAGGATGAATAATGTCATGATGATGCAGACGACAATGAAAAAGATTCCGATAAAAATCGGATAGGATGCCATCGCTTTAATGCGCCGCTGCAGACGATCAGACTTTTCAATATAGTCAGCCAGCTGGCGAAGCGTGGCCGGAAGCTTGCCCGATTCTTCCGCGACGTTAATCAATCCCTGAAACATGGAATTGAATACCTGAGGATGAGAATTCACTGCGGTGGAAAAGCTTCGTCCTTCGTGCAGCTGATTAACGATATCTTCACTCACCCGTTTCAGCACCGGATGTTCAAGCTCCATACTGATGCCTTCAATGGCATCGCGCAGCGGTACGCCGGCATTCACAGCAATGGCCAACTGCCGGCAGAACATGGCCAGATCGGTCATCTTAACCTTGGAAGAAAATGAAATAGATTTTTGTTTCTTCGCTGTCGATGCGGGAGCGTCTTCAATTTTCGGAGCAGTCATTGCAACCGGTTTGGAAGCCTCTTCAACACTGAATAGATCAACAACGGTCAGCCCCTTACGCCGCAAGCCTTCCAAAGCCTCCAAACGGGTTGTGGCC
The DNA here is from genome assembly GCA_029432775.1 of Pontiellaceae bacterium B12227. Lineage (GTDB taxonomy): Bacteria > Verrucomicrobiota > Kiritimatiellia > Kiritimatiellales > Pontiellaceae > Pontiella. The sequence goes on from JAROAZ010000010.1 coordinate 88,166, forward strand.
TCAATGGTTGAACGAACCTCAAGCCCATCCTTATTTTTTGCGATGTAACTGAAAGATGCCATTCCGCATTCCCCTTAATCTGCCACACATTTAGTAATGGCTTCGCTAATCGTTGTTTCACCGGTATGCACACGGTGCAGTGCATTTTCGACGAGTGTCTGCATGCCGCCTTCAATCGCCTTGCGGCGCAACGTCATATCATCCACTTCTTCGTGAACCATATTCCGGAGCTCCGGGCTTACTTCCAGAAACTCGAAAATGGCCCGCCGCCCCTTCATTCCACTCTGGCGGCATTGGTTGCACCCGGCTCCATGCTGATAGTTCCAGGATGAGGCATCGGGAATCACCGAAGCCGCCCAGCTGACATCTGCGACATCCGGTTGATAAGGTGTCTTACAATTCGGACAAATGGTTTTCAGCAGTCGTTGAGCAATAATCAAGCGGAGTGTGGCTGCCATCAGATAAGAAGGAATTCCAATGTCCCGCAACCTGCTGAAAGCAGAGGTAGCATCGTTCGTATGCAATGTGCTGAGCACGATATGCCCGGTAAGAGAAGCCCGCATGGCAATCTCGGCCGTTTCGGCATCGCGGATCTCACCAATCATGACCGCATCAGGGTCCTGACGCAGAATATGGCGCAGGCACTCCGCAAAATTGAGTCCGATCTTCGGGCGTACCGGCATCTGATTAATGCCCTCGATCAGATACTCCACCGGATCTTCCACCGTTTGAACATTCCGCGTCGGGCTTCGAAGAATGCCCAACGCACTATAGAGCGTGGTGGTTTTACCACTTCCCGTCGGGCCTGTGAGCAATACAATCCCGTTCGGCATGGCGAGGATTTCATTAAAGCGTTTAAGGTTCTGCCCTTCGAATCCGATGTCTTCGAGGTTGAGCACCAGATTCTTTTTATCCAGAATACGCATCACCACTTTTTCTCCGAACACCAACGGCATGGAAGAGACCCGGACATCAATCACACGCCCGGAAAATTTAAATTTGAAACGGCCGTCCAGCGGAAGACGGCGTTCCGCAATATCCATCTCGGAAAGAATCTTGATGCGCGTAACGATGGCCTGATACAGACTTTTCGGAGGAGGGGTTACCGGATGGAGCGATCCATCCACACGCAAACGAACCGAACAGTTGTTTTCACCGGGTTCGAAGTGAATATCGGAAGCTCCATCGCGAATGGCTTCCATCAAAAGGAGGTTCACATAGCGAACAACGGGGGCATCATTGGCATGCACCAGCAGTTGATCCACATCACCGATATCCGCTTCAATTCCCCCTTCGTCGGCGGCCGCTTCCACATCAATAATATCCTGCAGCCCCGCTTCTACATAGGCTTCTTCTTTATAACATTTATCGATGATCGATTTAATTTTTTCTTCGGTGCTGACAGCCTTGTGGATCTCCAGAGAAGTCAGCGACCTCACCGTATCAACCGCATCCATATCAAGTGGGTTCTTCATTACCAGCGTAATGGAAACATCCACCTCTTTAATCAAAGGGATCAGGCAGTAACGTCGGGCGATGGACTCGGGGATCATATCGAACTCATCGCGCTGGAGATGGAAGTTCTCCTCCAGTTCCAGATAAGGAATGTTCAACAATTCGGAGTACGTCATGGCGATGTCCCGGGGAGAAGCGAGCTTCTCCTCGATCAGAATATCCGTGAGCACCCGGCCGCTTTCTTCCGCGATGCCCAGCGCCTGTTCCAGCTCTGAAGAGCCGACACGACCGCTGCGGATCATCATCTCACTTAGTTGATCGGTAATCATTCCGTACTATCCTTCTCAATCGTTTCTGTTTCTATCCTGCGAAGACTATTTCGATGGGGCCGGAGCATTGGTAGTGCTTCCATGGTCCAGCCGTTCAACCAAAGCCAGCATTTCCGAACTTTCAGCATCGGTACCGGGAGCTGACTCAGGTTGAGCCGCAGTTTCTTCATTTGTCTTGATCTCTTCATCCGGTTTTGTGATGTCCAGATCCATCATCTGTGTCCGGCGTTCTTCTTCCGCCGCAGAAGAAATGCCATACCGTTCCGGCTCAATCACAGAAGCCTTAATGAAGATCAGCAGGTCCACTTGTTCTGTGGTCATGGTTTCCCGGCGGAACAGACGACCTAGAAACGGAATATCTCCAAGGATTGGAATTTTCTTAACCACCTCTTTATCCCGTTCGGTCTGCAGGCCGCCGATCACCGCGGTGCTGTCGCTCTTCAGGAGAATCTGGGTTTCCGCTTCCCGGATGCGGAGCAGCGGATAACGGGTGCCGGATTGCACACCGCTGCCGGCCGTGACCACACCGGATTCAAAACTTTCAATCTCACTGACAGCCGGGTGCACGATCATGTTGATGTAATTATCGGCGCAGACCTGCGGGATTACATTCAGCTGAATGCCGATGTTTTCATAGTAGTCCAGACTGGTTGAGGTCGTGGAGCTTCCATTTCCGGTATTATTCTGAGATTCAATAATTGGAAACTTCTGGCCGACCAGAATCGCGGCTTCCTGATTATTCAGTGTCAGGATTTTCGGAGCCGACAAGACGTTGGAATCCTCATCCTGTGCCATCAGCGCAAAAGCCATCTCAGCACCCCAGCTGCCAAGTACACTGTGGGACAACCTGATTCCGCTGTCCTGCGAAAGTCCGCCGGCTGCGGCGGTATTCAACGGATTCGGATACCCGGTCGTCATATTCAGCACTTTCAGCACATCGTCGATCGGGCTGGCTTCAATGGAGTCGGTCGTTCCATAGGGCTCCACATTTTCAATCCCGCCGATATAGTCCAATCCAATGTCAGACAGATCTCCCGTGCTGATTTCAAGAAACTTGGCTTCGATCAGAATCTGCTGCGGCATGCGATCGACCTGCTCAATAATCTTTTCAATTTTGGTCACTGCGGAAGGGACATCCGTTACCACGAAGGTTTTGCTCTTCTGGATCTCTTCCTTTTCTTTACGGTTGCGCACGCCGGCTTCAGTGGCAGCACCGCTCTGGCCTTCTCCACCGAACTCCCAGCCCGGCAGGCTCCTGGTTTCCAGAATGGTATATTTGCCGCGGGCACTCAGCTGTGCCTCAACAATATCCTTGATATCGTATGCATCCTGAAAACTGAGGTGGAACACTTTGGAAACCAGCGGTTCAATGCCCTCAACCGTCACAATGTTTTCGAGACGGCTGATAATGATGGTGTCGCCCACGATCCGGTATCCGAACCCGTACGGTTTCAGAATCACGTCCAGCGCCTCTTCCCAGGGAATGTTGTTCAGACGAACATTCACGCTGTCGGAAACCACATCGGGCCCAACCACAATACTTTGACCCGTTTGCAGTGAATAGGCCTTCAGTACCTCTGAAATATTTGCGTCTTCAACATTAATCGTCACAAATTCCGAAGTCTCATACTCCGCTTCGGCATCAATCATCTGAGGGCTTTCCGCATCACCCGTCCACGCAATCTGTGCGTTGGCCGGGTAGGACCCGATCATCATCAATACAACCAGAGCCATAAAAGAAACGGCACGATCTCTATGCAAACCTACACTCATGTGTTCTCTCCTTTGATAAATTAGCGAGACAGTAAAAGCATCCTCCGTGCCAAACAGGAAGTGGGGCGCCTTGAATTTCACATCGGCCCTACTGTGAATTGCGCATCAACACAGCGAACCATCGAACCGCCGCAACAGCTAAAAACCTGAACGCAGAAGGAGATACATAAATTCTGACAAAGAATACCGCGCGATTTCCTCGGTAAAATCACGGTGTGATAAACAGGGAAAAATGAAGAATTGAGGCCCCTGCACGGTTCCGTACCTGGTCCTCAAAAATACCCATGTTGAGAATATGGATTTGATTTCCCCTCCTCATTTTTGATTGGAAAACGGGCGTCGAGATGCCTAATTGAGCCGGTATTCCATATATAAACGGGCCCCGAACGGGCGGGAAGGAAAGAGAAGAACAACGACCTCTAATCCCGGGCCCGGCAGAAATGACGAACCAAAAAACTTTTCTTTCCAGAAAAGGTGATCATTATAGCGGCGTATTAATTTTTATTCAGGAGTCTGCGATCATGAAAACAAAAGTAACCCGCTATAAAGCCCACCTGTTCATCTGCAATAAAACACGGGATGACGGTCGGAAATCATGCGGAAACACGGCTGATCCGGAACTGAAATCAATTCTGAAAGATGAGGTCAGGGAACGCGGATGGAAGCCGATTGTTCGCATTTCTGAATCCGGCTGTCTGGGTGTTTGCGATGCCGGACCGAACATCATGATCTATCCTCAGAAAATCTGGCTGTCCGAAGTTTCCCGCGAAGATATCCCGGAAATTATCCAGACACTGGAAAAAATCATCGAGGGCTAGCCCGGATATTGCATGAGTGGTGTATTATCTCTCGCTGAGGCGCAAAGGACGCAGAGGTTTCTGATCCGCGGCTTTTTTTAGATCGGATCAGCAGGTTTTTCTGGATCCAGGCAGGCTCCGCCCATCGCCCTCCGTTGTTTTTCCGGTGCCGGGGACAGCACACTTCAAGGGTTATTGGAGCCGTGCGGCAACAAGGGTGAAGAGTTCCTGTCTAGGATAAGCCGAGCTCAAGTGAAAGCGGATTCGCCGAGTGTTGCGGACGATGACGGCTCCGATGCGGATGAGTTTGTTTCGGATGGTAGCGCTTGTGGCCTGGGCCAGGCGGGTGTTCTGGAGAGCGGTGCGCCGGATGTGATCGAAGAGCACATAGGCGAACGAACTGAGCATGAGCCGTAGCTGGTTGGGCCACCAGCTGTGGCAACTGGTACGGTCGGCGTAGAGGTCGAGCTGTTGCTCCTTGATTCGGTTTTCCATATCGCCGCGGGCACAATAGACTTCGTCGTATAGTTTTTGGGGATCGCCGTCGAGCGAGGTGAGGATGAAGCGGGTGTTGGCCCCTTGGCTCGTATGCTCGGCCTTGATGATGACGCGGCGCTCACGATCCCAGGTCGCGGCGGCGTAGCTGAACTCACTGAACAGCCGCTGTTTTTCTGCGGTTTGTTTATAGACCGCCTCGGATTGGTCAATGAGTGCGCAACCGAATTGCTTGAGCCGTTTGTTTCCACCAATGCCGACGATATACTCGACCCCATGCGACTCGCACCAGCGAAGCATCTTCCATCGGCAGAAGCCACTATCGCCCCGAAAGATAATTTTTACGTCTGGCCAGGTCGGGCGTATGCGCTTGGTCAGCAGGGCGAGGATCGCCCACGCGTGCTTTGCTCCATCGATCTTCGAGGGCCGCAGGTAGGCGCAGAGCAGATGCGAGCCGCAAAAAACATAAAGCGGCAGGAAGCAGTAGTGGTCATAATAGCCGTGAAAGAAGCGGCCTTCCTGATTGCCATGCACCACGTCGTCAGTCGCATCAAAGTCCAGAATGATCTCCTTCGGAGCCGTTGCGTGCGCTTCAATGAACCGATCAACAAGCAGCGTATTCATATCAGCCACTGCCTTGCGTTGCGCCCGGTTCTTAAAACGGCAGAGTGTCGAAGGGCTGGCCAGTGGTTTGTCGCAGCCAATTGCTGTTTGCAGGGCGATGTCGTACCGGAGTTCATCGTGGTCGTTGAGATCTTCTTCGCCACAACCCATGGCATAGACGCGCTGCCGCAGCATCTGCACTGCGGAATGCTTCACGCTCGACTTGCGCCGACCATCCGGAATCAGCCGGGCCGCTGCGCGAGTGAGCCCCAGCTTCGCGTCCGCCTGCCTGAGCAGCAGAACTCCGCCGTTGGATGTAATATTCCCGCCCGAGAAATCGACTGAAACCTTTCGGGATTTACAGGATGGAAAATCAAAATTTGTTTGTGTACATTTCGTCATGGCGTTTCTCTTTGTTTTCGTATGGTAACGACCTGCATTATAGCAGGTAACAAAGGAAACGCCTCTTTTCTTATGAAATATTCAGGCTAGTTCCAATCTCCGGAACTATTCACTCCGCAGTCCGGCAAGCGCATCGCCGCGAACCGAAAGGGATACAGCAATACCCAGGCTGATTCCACAACTGGCCACCACCCCGAGCAGCAGCAGGCTCATAAAGCCGATCGATACCGCCGTTCCGCTGAGAAACAGTGCGGGAAACATGGCCGTGAATGCCGCAACCAGACCGATCACAAATCCCACCGCCGTCAGAATCCCATGCTCCAGCAGCAGCATCCGTTTCAGCTCGGCCGTGCGGTAGCCCAGCGCCCGGAGCATGGCCAGCTCGGCTTTACGGTCCTGCACGTTTCGCAGCACCACAATCCCCACACCCGCACTGCCGACGACCAGTCCGAAAATACCCAGCACCAGAAACATCGCCAGATAGGTCGACTCCACCGCATAAAATTCCAACAGGCGTTCCACCGACCGAACGGAGTCAAACCCCGCCCGGTCCAACTTCCGACCCTTCACCGGCTCGTTAAACAAAAACATGCGATAACCCGCCTCCGATGGAAAACGCTCCATAAAATCCGCTTCCCCGATCAGCAGGGCGCCCTGAAAGACCGATAACCGCATCGGCAGCGCACCCACCAGCTTCACCTTAAAGGCCCGGCCGGCATCATCCACATAGTCCAGCACATCACCCTGCTCCGGTCCCACCTTTGCTTCCAGTCCCCACATCGCCGTATCCGCATCGCCCACCAGCGCCGGCACCACTCCATCCGGAAGGTCCAGCTGAAGCAGCTGCCAGACATCTTCATCCGCCATGAAAGCCTTGCGGTCCGACATCGCACCCGGTTCAACCCCCAGCAGGCGCGGCCGCCTGGCCCGGTTCAGATTCAGGCAGCTCGCATCATCGCCATCCTTTACCCGCAGATTCACACCGCCCAGATCGTCCTTAATCGGAAGCGTCGATTCACCGAACCATTCAAAGCCGCCCGTGCCGGACCAGGCCGCATCCGCATGCGAAACCAGATCCTCTTTCATCGTGGAAACGGAGAAAACCAGAAAAGAGCCGCATGCCAACAATCCGGCCACCGTCAGACTCCGGCCCTTTCGGCGGGTAATATTGCGCACCGCCAACCCAGTGACCGATGCCAATCCCTGCCTTCGGGCAAACCGCTCCGGCAGCTTTCCACAGAACAACAGTCCGGCAATCAACATCAGACTGCCCGCCCCGAAAAACGGCATCGCCACATTCGGCAGGTCACTGGAAAGCGCCCAGCCCACCACACCGATCGCCGCCGCCAGCAGCAGGAACGGAAGAACAGACTGGAAACGGGAGGACTTCTTTTTTTCCAATGATTGGAACTCCTGCGAAAAGTCGGCCTGAAGAAGCTCGCGCGCCGGATGCCCCGAAAGCCGCCAAACCGCAAGGGCCATCGCAACCAGTGCACAGATAAAGGAAGCAACCGCCCCGGTAACCACTGTGCCGGCCGATACAAACAACGAGATGGCCGAATTCGCCACCGCTCCGCCCCAATGCTTGGAAAGTCCGTTTAGCAGCAGTCCGGTATAGCCGATCCCCAACAGGGCACCCAGCACCGAACCCGACGCCGCAATCAGCCCGCCTTCTAAAAGAAACAGATTCCGAACCTTGGAAATCCGCCACCCCGTCGCCAACAGCATGCCCATCTCTCCGGCCCGCTGCTGCACACCGAAAACAAACAGCAAACCGGTCAGCATCAGTGCCGCCACAATCAGGAAAAAGCTCATTCCCACAAACAGCTGACCAAAATCCATCGCCTGATCCACCGACGCAAGAGCCAGTTCCCGCACCGGCTCAAACCGATAGCCCGCGGCCTTAGGATCGAACTGTTCACGGAACAGCTCTTCCACTTTGGCCCCCTTCAACCAGCGCACCCCCGTGAGATCCCCGAAGCGGTTCGACCACATGGCCTGCCCCGCCGCGAGCGAAACCATCGCTTTCGGTGTCTGACGATATGCGTCCCAATAGGCCTCGTTCGCCTCGTCTTCCAGCTGCTCTTCCTCCATCGGTATACCGACGTCCCAATCGGCGCAGCGGTCCACATCGGTCAGCCCGGGGAAAAGCGGAGCCAGCTCCCGTTCCAACTTCAGTTCATCCATAGCAACAACACCGGCAACCCGGAAAGTTCGATCCCGTTCCACAAACGTAGATCCCGACATCAGCTCAAAATATTTCAGCTGAACCGCATCGCCCGGTGCCGCCTCCAGCTCGGAGGCCAGCCACTCGTTCAGCATCATTTCATCCTCGGCCAAGGCCGCGTTTTGCTGAGCCAGCACAAACGAATAGGGAGTGGAATTTCCCCCGTTCGAAATGGAATTCACCAGATAGGTAAGGGTCCCCTGCGCTCCCGGAACCGACATGGCAGCCCGCGCCGCCTCCGATTCCAGATAAACATTCTCCGCTTCCAGCTGCAGCACGCCGCCCGCCTCCCGGAAGATCAACCCGAAATCCGCCGGTTTCCAAACCCTGGAAAGCAGCACCGAAGGATCGGTATCGGCACTGATCAAAAGATTCGCCTTCTCTTCAATGGCTTCCCCTTCATCCTGCCAAAGGAAATTTACAAAGGCGTTGTAGGGCACCACCTGATCCGCGGCGAGCCCGAAGCGCCCCAGCTCGTCGTCGCCCAGCACCCGCACCACCTTAAACCGCCCGCGGGCCGTCCGATCCGTCTTCTGCGCCGCAAGCGGTGCTTCGCTCGGCAGCAAACCCGGACGTTCGATACGAAGCGACACTTCGTCGCCCACCGAAACGCCCAGCGCCTTCGCGAGCTTTTCATTCAGCGCAACTTCATGATGGTCCAGCGTTAACTCCACGCCGGCAAGTCGGAAGAAGGGCATTTCCGCATCCACCACCTGCACCCGGTTCACCTGCTGTTCATCCGAAAGCGCCATACCGCGCAGCACCAAAGCCGCGGCACAATGGTTCCCGAGGCGGTCAGCCAGCGACCGATCTACTAAACGCTCAGGCGTATGCATGGCATACTGAATATTTCCCAACCGCTGCAGCGCAAACGTACGCAGAGAGCCGTCCACCGAATCCCCCATCAGCAGCGATCCGGTCAGTACCGCGGAAGCCAGCACTACCCCGAGGAAAACACTCAGACGGCCACGCCGGAAATAGTTCAGGCTCGATAAAACCAGACGAATCATTGCAGCGCCCCGTTCGACAAGGTCACCACCCGGTCCAGCCGCTCGGCAAGCGGCATCGAGTGCGTCACCATAATCAGCGTCAGCCCTTCGTCGCGGTTCAACTCCAGCAGCAGGTCCAGCAGCTCCGACGCCCCCGCTTCATTCAGCGCCCCCGTGGGCTCATCGGCCAACAGCAGCGACGGCCGGTTGATCAATGCGCGAACCACCGCCACTCGCTGGCGCTCCCCTCCCGACAATTCACCGGGCCGATGATCCAGCCGGTGCGACAGCCCCACGCGATCCAGCAACTCAACAGCCCGGTCCTTCACAGAGCCGGATTGAATCAACGAAGGCACCATCACATTTTCCAGAACCGTGCATTGGGGCAGCAGATGATGCAGCTGAAAAACAAACCCGACCCGACGGTTGCGAAAGGCCGCCAGTTCTTTTTCATTCAATGAAAGCAGATCTTCCCCATCCACACACACGCTCCCGCTATCGGGTTGATCCAGCGAACCGATGATATTGAGCAACGTGCTTTTCCCGCAACCCGACTCCCCGACAATCGCCAGACTTTCGCCCGGTTGGACTTCCAGGTCCACTCCGCTCAAGACCGGGGTGGCCGGGCCATAACCCTTGGTAATTTGTTCCAGCATCAGCATTTTTCTCATAGCGCTTCCCGCAAACATTTGAACATTAAAGTTTTTTGTTATTTTTTATCAAAACACCAAACAATACTTGTAAAATTTTAAGCGCATTGTACTATGTTTCATGTCGAAAGAGGAGAAGTACCATGCAGTTTACATCACTTGATAAGCGGATCTGGATCAAAGGTCTCACACTGGAGTGCCCCCTGGGCCAATCGTTGGATGACTGCCCGCTCAACGCGTTGCGCTATCTCCCCGTTTCACAAATGAATGCCACCATCAACAACCTCTCCGATGAACAGATCAACTCGATTGTGACTATTCATCAACATTGCTATCACGAGCGGTTAAAGGCGGACCCCACGCTGACACCGTCCCATCATCTGCCCCAACTACTACCATAGCATCAATAAGGGCCGGAGAGGTAATGTCATCGCTGACCTCACGCGACCAAAGCTCTTTTCCATCGTTCAGGTTCAGTAAAAACAGATAACCATCCGCCACGGCCACCACTTTATCTCCGGCAACCGCAGCTGAATATGGAATCCCTTCCGTATTGAAGGACCAGAGCAGGGAACCGTCATCCCGATTTACCGCATAAATAAAACCGTCATCCGATCCGTAGATAACGCGGTCGTCCGTGACCGCCGGGGTGGTAAAGGTCTGTTCCTCCGACTCCTCGCTGCTCCAGATCAATTCGCCCGAATCCAGATCCACGCAGAGCATGGCGCCATCGCGCGTTCCACCAAAGGCCTGTGTTCCCGAAACCGCGACCCCCCCCGCCACCTGACCGTCATCCCCCACCTCCACATCCCGAAGCGGTTTCCCTTCTCTCGAAAAAACATGAAAGGCCGCCAGGCAACTGCCGAAAACAAGGTGTTGTTTTCCAATGCCTGGAACGCCATCGCACCGCTCAATCGGTTCGGTTTTCCAGCGCAGTTTGCCCGTATGGAGGTCCAGGGCATGCAGCGAGCCCTCCGACTGATCCAGCAAAATCAACTCCGTTCCCGCCACATTCGGCGACCCGACAATAATGCCTCCTGAGTCATAGCTCCACTTCGTTTCACCGGTTGCGGCATCCAGGCCATGCACCACGCCCCGCACGGTTCCGACCACCACAAAACCCTCAGCACAGACAAGTGATGCTTCGATCCGCTCCGGGCGCTCCTGCCCCGCATCATTCGTATGCTTAAAGCCCGCTTCCCAAAGTTTGGCTCCCTTCACATCGAGCGCAAAAACGGTTCCGCCTTTTGCAGTAAAATAGATTCGGTTACCATCGGAAACCGGCGTCGCATCCACGGCTCCCCCGGCATTAAACCGCCATCGCAGATGCAGCTTGTCCGGGAGCTCGGTTTTCGAAACCCCGCACAGCGAAGCATTGCCATGATACGTTGGCCACTCCGCCCGGCACAGCGAACTGCAACACAAGAGGGCCGGAATCAGTTTGCTCCAAATCATTTGGTCAATGTCTCCCGGTATATCGAAATCATTTTCTCTGCCATTGCTTCCACACTGAAACGCTCCTCCACGGAAGCCCGTCCCTGAGCACCCAGCTTCCGCGCCTGTTCCGGATTTAAAAGGAGCCGCTTTAATGACTGCACCAGGTCGTCATAAATCACGCCGCCGCCCGTCTCGATAATGAGTTCCGGGAAGGCCCCGGCATTCGGCTGCACCACCGGCACGCCCGCCGCCATCGATTCAATCATATACGACCCGAAGGCTTCGCCCTGTTCCACCGGAACGCACATCACCGAGAGGGATCGCAGAAAATCCAACCGGCTCTCCCTCGAAAAATCCTCGATAAATTCCACGTCGGCAGCAACCCCCGCCCGGGCCACTTTTTTCCGAAGTCTGGAAACACATTTCCGGTCGCTCCCCACCGCGCCGCCCGTCGCACGCAGTTTCAGTTTTTCCAGGCCGGGGCACTGTTTCAGCTCAATAAATGCATCCACGAGTTTATCAATGCCCAGCGCGGCATTCATCCGCGAAAGATATCCCAGGACCGGCGGCTCAAAGGACAGCGGCGCCGGCTCGTAGCCGTTCAGATCAATGCCGATGTGCACCACATCAATCAGGTCGCGTGGAATCAAAAGCCGTTGGCTCATCCGGTCGGCAAACCAGTTGCTGACGGCAACGAACCGATCCACCTCGCCGCACCGCGCACGGATGGCATCCCAGCAGGACTCATTAAAGGGCGGGTTAATTTCGTCCAGCCACCAGTCCTCATCCTGCAGCGAACAGAGAACCGGAATAGCCAGCCGCGCTTTCAGCTCGCGCGCCAGCCCGATGAGCAGCGCATTTGAGATATGAACCAGATCCGGCTTTTCGTGATCGACCAGCCATTCAATAAGCCGCTCCAGCTCCTTCTTCTGATTGCCCTCCATGCCGATGATCATGGAAAGCGTCATCGGCCCCAGGTCAGCGGCCGAGGTGCTGCCCTCCTTTTTTGCGGCCCGTTTGAGCATCCAGTCAGAGTCCAGCAGACGGTCGAGCCAGCGCGGTGTTTTCCTAAAGAAAGGAACCTGCTGCTGCAGCCACACATTAATGCCGCCGAAAAAGACCGGCACATCCTCCGAGACCGGATCCCCGTCCGTAAACATCGGCAGATACATCGGCACCATCACCACATCAACGCCCTGCTTTCGCAGGGCCTGAACCAGCGCACCGTCGCGCATGCAGTTCTGGCAGTAGAACGTGCCGCCCGAGCCCGGAACTATGTGCACGACCTTCATGGCATCATCTTAAATCAAGGCACTTCATCAGGTTCCAGTCGCGCACCAGCAGCAAACCATCGGAGAGCGCCAGCGGAGCCCAGGCCATATCGTTCTTTTCCACCATATCCACCGAAGCCAGTTCGGTATACTTCGTCGGATCCGCTTTGATCAGATGCAGCTTGCCGGTCTTGCCATCCAGATAGATCAGTTTACCGTCGGCCATAATAAACGGACCGCGCTCAAAGTTCGGCGCATTGTCAATATCCTTCGTGCGCCAGACCAGCTTCCCATCCAGGGAGAACGAAGCCAGCCCGTCTTTACGGCTGTTGGAATTGCTGCCGATGAAGAGATGATCGCCCACCACAATCGGCTGATGCAGCTGGGAACCGACCTCATCGGTTTTATACAGTTCCTTTGGTTCAAAACCACCGCTCGTTTTTACAATCTGAATCATCGCCGAGCCGGCATCATAGCCGCCCGTGATGAAGAAACGGTTGTCCGGCAATGTAACCGGATGCGGAATGGCACCATGACAGCGCCAGCCGGTGTAATCCCACAGCACGGAACCATTGCGCGGTGAAAGCCCAACCACATGAGAGGGTGCCAATGTGGATACATCCACCGGCTCCGGCTTCGGCTCACCTTTTTTACGACGGGACGCCTTCGGCGCTTTTTCCGAGGAGCCGACTGCAATCACCATATCCTCTCCACAGACCTTTTCAACCCGAGGAGAAATATAGGCATGAAAACCCAGGCCCTTTGATACCCAGATCCGCTCGCCCGATGTTGCATCATAGGCCGCCACACCAACCTCCGGTGCGTTCGGAGCAACCAGTACCATATTGCCGTAGAGCGAAGGTGACTGTGCAATTCCAAACTGGTGGAGCTCCATGGCATACGCTTCAACCAGATTATGCTTCCACTTCACCTTTTGAGTTTTCAGATCGATGCAGACAAAACTGCCATAGGATGTGACCAGATAAGCCCGTCCGTCGGAAATCGTCGGAGTACCGCGCGTACCGTCAAACTTCCCCCCTTTCAATTTCCCCGGATCATCGAACGTAACCTTCCAGAGCTCCTTGCCGGATTTCATATCAAAACAGCGCAGCATACTGATGTCGCCCGCACGATCCGTCAGGTAGGCTTTACCGCCGACAACCGACGCGCCGGAATAGCCATCGAACACCTCCGCAGTCCACAGTACCTTCGGCCCCTCCGCCGGCCACGAATCAGCCAGACCGGTTTCCAGAGAAACATTATCGCGGTGCACACCCCCATACTGCGGCCAGTCATCCGCACCGGCGGTCACGATCATCCCCGACATCAATAACACAATTACCCGCTTCATTTTTCACCTCCTGGATTAAAATAAATGTATTCCAACGTATATCCGTTTGGATCGAGGAAATAGAGACTCGCCCCGTCCCACCGTTCATAGGCTTCCTTGACAATCTTCACCCCGTTCGCTTTCAGGTGTTCCTCAAATGCAAACACCGCCTCAACCGAATCCGCCGTCAGCCCGAAATGCGTAAAGGCTTTGCCGAAATTCTTCGGCCGCATTTCCTCATCGAACTTAACCGCATCCCACGGATATTGAATCAGCGCCAGCACATCATCTGAGCCGATAGGAAAGAACGCATCCTGCTCCCGCCGCTCGCTCATTTCCAGCCCAAGCACCTCTCTATAGAAACGAACCGACTCATCCAGGTCGGACACCGAGAGGCCAAAGTGACAAATCCCTTTAACAAAACTCATTACACTCTCCATACTGCTTATCCGTCAACAATCACTTTTGCAGGTTGTACATAGAAACCGCCGTACCCATCGATCGCGGGGATTGTTCTTAGTCCACGATTTCATGTAAGCTGAGCTATTGTATTTTTTTCTCCAGGGCAACTCTATACTTGAGTGCATATTTCCTGAGTTTTATGGATTTCGCTTCCTGTTCAACCGTGCGTAAAGTGGATAGATATTCAGCCTTTCCGGAGGCCCATAGTGCCTTGCAAATCCATGCCATGGCATCTACATGCACAGCATCACTGACCGCGTCATTATACGCACCTTCCAGCACCTCGGCGGCTTTGTCCATGACGTTTGAACTCTCATACCTTCCTCGATACAAATATTTGGCGGCATAACGGACTCTAACAGCATCTCCGGAGGCAAGATCATCCAGCAGTTTTTGATCCGCTGCCGAAAATACAGAGGGGTTCTCCCGAGCCTTTTCCTGTGGCGTAACAGCCACCTCTTCTTGCTTCGGAGGTTCAACCGGAGAGACCGCCACAGGAACCGTACTCTCCTCGACCGCTGATGCCACAACTTGAACCTCCTTTGGTTTGGGTTTAGGCTTTGATTTGCCAATACGTGCCGTCTGGCCAAGCTGAGGCGTACCTGAAACAAGTTCCGGGCGGGCATAGACGATGTTAATATCCATTCGCGTAACAATCCACGTTCCGATAGATATTTCCTTCTCCGCCTCAGAAGACTCAAAAACTTCAACAACCATGCCCTCCATCGGCATTTTTCCGCTGGAAACCAGAATTTCTATCTCGTCATCTGAAACGCCGAAAACCACTCCGGAAACCGGATCGGCCGAAGCAGAAAACGCCCCGACTATTAAAATCATTACAAGGATTTCTCTGCATCTTTTCATCATGTTTATTCCTCTTCAAAAGTCGCTTCAATGGGGGCAAGCATTTCAGGAATGGGAGCCGGCCCCGGGTAGGTTTTCAGCTGCCAGACGCCATCTTTCTGCGTCACCGTCCACGTTCCCTTGCTTTTTATATTTTTCAGCTCTTCTTTATTTCTTTTTCGAATACTCCCTTCAATATGTTCCATGATCCATGTCGCGCCATTCGCCGTACAGGTGTAGGTCCCCGATATATTGCTGTAGTCCCGCACCACAACAGGATCAAAGTGGAGCTTCATCTTAACCCATGTTTCTCGATCAGAAGCGTTCATCCATATTTTATACTGCTTCGAGTAATTGGATTTCTCCAGGAATTTCTTCCGCATGATCAGATATTCAAAATCCTTGACGACACATTGCCCTTTTTCATCAAAGGACATGCAAACAAAACCGCGCGTCTCAAACTCTCCATTTCCCCCCATATAGGAATTTTTTGTACTTTCTTTCACTTCCTTCTCGAGCCACGCATCCAGCCGCGGCCCTTTGGCATTACCAAGAAAACTCATGCCTGCAAATTCTTTGGAGGGGACATTGTAGTTCAACACCACACCCCCGCCTGCAAGCCCGGTTATTTTTCCGGTGACAGGAATGGCCGCGTCCCCGCGTCCGGGCGCGATGACCAAGGGATATTCCTCCAACTTTTTGCCATCCTTCCCTTCCGTGATGACCAGACGATAGCGGGTTTGCAAACGATTTTTCATCTCCATGGAAAGCGATGCAACCGCCTGACGCCGATGGTCGCTCGGACCAAAATATCGATAGGTTGCAGGATGCATTCTCCCCGTACCAATAACTCGTTGATGGGTGGCTGCGCCATACTTTGCCTCTGCGGATATATAATTGCTTTTCCCCTCAGGCGAATGCGTGTTGTAAACCACCAGGCGCAGCGCCGGGTCATGAATGCGTTCGTTGAGAATCAGTCGGTTCTGTTCATCCGCACTTCGCTGCCACAACTGCGCATATAAAAGTTTTCCTTTCGGAAGCATCTGGGTCCAGAGTCCGAATTCTTTTTTGGGCAAGGTGATCTTGAAAATCTGAAATGGCGGGGAAAAATCTGTGATGTAGTCCCGCGTACCAAATGGGAGGGGCAGTTTTTCCCATGCATTTTTACGGACCTCCTCTGTTTTTTCCGGATCGTTGGCCCATTGTTCTTTGAGATAGTCCCCGTTCCTCAAGGCACCAAGCCCTCTGTTTTTATTTAAAGCATATACGGGCTCATTGGTATCGGCTGCAGACACAATCGGCAGACCGACATCCATGGCAAGCTCCAGCCCTGGATTCCGGGACGTCAGAAGCGGAGCATCAGAAACGTTGAGGGCAATAGCCGCCGGGCGAAAAAGATAGTGCCGCACGGGCTGGATCGTACGGCCATATTCAATGGAGGGTACTTTTTGGAAACCAAGAACATCGCCACGGATCAGGATCGGAGGAATCGGTTGCCCATCATACCCTTTTCCAGATGAGACTTGTTGCGGTTCGATCCCTTCGTACATATCCTCTACCATTTTTTCTTCCAACGCCACGAAGGCGGCCCCGACGGTTTTCTTAAAGAAGGTCATTCCCGAAAGCTCGCTTCCAGTCACAGATTCAGTCGTCATAAAACCTTTGTCGTTGGCGTGGTATAAAAGCCACGAGGCGGAATAGACCTCGCTATCCTTGTCCACGTAATATCCCACTAAATCAAACAACTTACCCGTAACAAAATCCACGCCCCAATCGAGCGGCCCGCCAAAAACAAACTTCACGAAACCCATCGCCTCGGAAAACTGCTCATCGGTCCGCACCCGTTCATAGACCAGGGGTGAAATATATTTAATTGTATACGTCGGTGCCGAACCAACATGCTCCCAGCGCACGGGACGCGTTTTCTCTAAATCCAAATAACCCGATTTCCCATCGCCGATAATCTGATCGAGTTCACCACGAATATGGTTTGGAACCAAAAAGGGTTTGGTAATCGACAGCTCGCTCATCTCCTGAGGATGTTCTCCTGCAAAGGGGCGAAGAATACGCCAGTCCAGCCCTCTGGTGAGCCCGGCATCCCGCAACGTACGATAGACTCCCAGCCCCCACGGACAGAATTCACTCAGGAAAAACCGCGCCGTGGCATCGGTTGAGCCCTGCTTAAACTTCGTTTCCTTCGCTTCAGAAAACTGTTCTACAGATGAACAGTTTTCATACCAACCCGCCAACCGCTTCCGGTAGTTTTCCAGTGAAACAAATGGAGCGGTATGCATGGTCTGCAGCGGAACGTTGATAATCAATTTCCGTGTGAACGGGCTTTGCATGGGAAACGCATCCATTCCCGTGACAATGGTTTCGCACCCCGCCAGGGGATGCATGAAAAAAGTATCCTTTTCTGCATTCATTCGCAGTGCGGTAGAATAGTTCGGCAGAAAATCAATCCCCGGATTCTTCTTTCCAATCCGAATCACCTTTTCGAGGGTCTCCAGCCCTGCATCATAAGCCATGAGTGCCTCAGACTGAAAATGCGGTCCTTTTTCCATGAGCGCCTGGGCTTCGTAGAGGTAGCAAATACCTTTTGCCAATAGGCCGCGGAGAATAAAAGGCGCGTCGCTAAGGGCATCTCCTTCACACGGCATATTGCCATAGGGACCAAACACATCCTCGGCCAGATAATGCCAGATGGACGGAACCGAGATGCCCTCATCAATTAGACGCAGATACGTGCGTTCAAAAAGTTTCAGCTGCGAAATAACCTCTTTTTGCCGCTCGCTCATTTGATACATCGGGAGCGACGGATCAACAAAATAGGTCTCCGCCCTTACCAGAGGTGTAAAATCCGAAATCAATGCGCAGAAAAATAAAGCTCTAATGAATAGCCGAAGCCTTCTGATTATTCGTGTCATCATTCCCCCCGACCGCTCGTTCTCTGTGAAACATATTCGATTCCACCATGCTCTACCAATTATTTTCCGCACTTCCTCTCTCAGGGTTCACTTGCTTTAAGGACACGTCAAATGACTCTGCCAGCGCTTCAGGGCCTCCACCGTAAAGATCATCGGATAAAGTTTTTCCGCATACCACAGGCTCGCAAAATAGAGCCCGATCGGACTTGCGGGAAATACCGTTCCGTTTTCGGTCTTCTCCAGAAGTAGCTTCATCCCCCGGCCGGACATTCCGGCGACCAGGGCCAGCTCTTCAACACACAGGTTTTCAAGCGGCAGATTTTCCAACCATTGGAAACCGCCGGCTTTGAGGTTTCCAACCTTTGGAAACTCCTTTTCATCCAGCTCAACCAGCGCCTCAAGCACCCGCACCGTGCCGTAGACCGGGTTCTCGTTTTTCGGGTGGACCTGACTGCCGAACCAGAGCGGCACCCACGATCCATCCTTCCGCTGCTCCTTCTCCAGATATTCCACCCCGACCTGAATGGAATCGACGACGGCTGCAAAATAGTTTTCGTCCAGCTTCGGGCGCCAGCGAATAAATGCACGGATC
Organism: Pontiellaceae bacterium B12227; assembly: GCA_029432775.1. Classification (GTDB taxonomy): domain Bacteria; phylum Verrucomicrobiota; class Kiritimatiellia; order Kiritimatiellales; family Pontiellaceae; genus Pontiella. The sequence goes on from JAROAZ010000010.1 coordinate 106,748, forward strand.
GCGTGCGCCGTCAGATCCGGGCAGCTGCGGTCGAATGGGAGTTTGCCCCATCCGCGGCAGAACGTCGGCATGCCGCCATCGCGGTTCTGCAGCCCCAGCAGCCAGAGCACGCCTTTTTCCGCCACCGCGGTTTCGCAGCCCAGCTGATGCAGCGCAATCAGGGCCGCCGCCGTATCGTCCGCATCCGGCACGCCGCCGGTCCGGTGGGTCCACGCCCACCCGCCGGGCTCCGCATGCGTGAAAGGATGCTCCTCCTTCCCCTGCATATCCAGCAGATGCCCGCGCAGCCGATCCTTCCAGTCACTGGAAAGATCTCCTTCCAAAGCCCGGATGGAAAGCGACGTCAGCCAGGAGGAAAGGTCCACATCAATCGGCCAGCTGCCGTCGTCGCGCATGGTTTCTTCCAGAAAACGCAGGCCGTTCTGTGTAACCGGGTGTTCCCGAAAGCCCGCGCCGATCAGACTCATCGTCACGAAGCCCGTCAACGGAGCCGCTTCCAGAAAACCGCCGCTCTCCGGCTGGATTGCTTCCAGAATCTTCAGCGCCTTCCTGACCAGTGCATTTCGATAGAACCCGAACGGCGACGGCTTCTGTTTATGCCGCACCAGCCCGATGGCAATCAGCGCCGGCAGGGCATAGCTGACGACCGGCAGATTGAGAAACCGATAGAATTTATGAGGAAACACCGCCAGCTCAAACGGCAGTTGCGGAACCGTGCTCCAGTCATCGCCCAGCTTTCCGGACAGCATGCACATGGTCAGGATCGGCACTGAAAAGGTTTGGTCGGCGCCATAGAAATGCAGAATCTCGGCGACCAGTTTGTCGGGCTCGCCGGTTGCCATATCCAGCGCACAGCGGCTTAAAAGCGTGGCCGTGAAATTGCTTGGACTTTCCGGACTGTCGCCCCAGCCGCCGTCTTCGTTGCGGTCGTTTTCCAACCATTGGAAACCGCGATGGGCGAGCTCGGTTTTTCCGCCCAGCTTAAGCGCAAACGAAGCCACTGCCGTGGCCAGCGCCGAGCTCGACAGCTCGCCTTCCCACCGCCCCTCCGGCAGCAGTTCGGCTAAGAGGCATTCTTTTGCATGAGCGAGGGCGCGATCAATTTCCATAATCCTTGGCCATTGATTTAATTAAGCTCCCGATCGTCAGCAGCGCATAAAAGGTATATTCAACATCCTCAAATTCATCGGCCGCGTGGCCGGCAAATCCGCCGCTTTCCCGCCAGAGCGATTCGGCATACTTGATACACGGCTTCTGCAGGTCGTCCATGTTCACACCGCGGCTTACCAGGGCAAAAACAGCTGTGGCCGTTGAGAGCAGATCGGGGCTTGCAATCTGGCCGGATGGCGCAAACCCGCCCGTTTCCACGGCACGGTCCAGCAGCGCCGTTTCCAGCTCGGCGGCATTCTCCGCGCCCACGATCAATGCGGCGGCCAGGTTGGGAGTCGGATCCGTCGGTTTCGTTTCCAACGGCACCTCCGACGAAGGCATGGAATCCTGATAATCCTGCGCAAATAATTTCAGGAACAGGTTATAGGCCGAGTCGGCCTGATGCTGCTGCAGGGTTTTAAAAAGACGTCGCCGCGTTCTTCCAAACATGGGAAACGCTGTGCGCAAACGGATCAGGCAAACCAGATGCACCAGATCCAGGTTCCGGCCCACACCGAACGAACGGACATATTTCCAGATTTTTATTACGGGTACCTGATAAGCCAGCGTTCTCAGACAGGCCACAGCAAAGACCGTGTAGTACAGATCGCTCTGGCCATCGCGGCCGCGGAAGCCGCCATCCGGATTCTGGCGGGCATTCACAAACGCAGCCATTTTATCCCGCGAGCTCTCTTCAAGAAAGTGCCGCGAGCAGGCGGAGGATTGCAGGAGTCGGTCGGCTAGCGGAGTCATGGGCTATCCGGCCTCGTTGAGAATTTTGGAGGTCAGGCGGGTGAGCAGACTTTTCAGCGGGGCCGACTGCAGGGCATTCAGCGCCCGTACGGCTTTATTTTTATAATGACCCAGCAGCTGCGATGCTTTCTCAACCACCATCAGTTCATCAAAAATATGTTTCAGGTTCGGCGCCGTGGCACGCAGCCCGGCCTCCGGAGATAAATCGTTGGCGAGGGCCAGCAGAATGGAAGCGCGCAGATCTTCCGCTTCGCCGGCCCGATATTCATCGAGGTCATCTTTAATCTGATAGGCAATGCCCAGCGATTCGCTGAAGCGCCCGAGCATTTCAAGCAACTCCTCATCGGCATCCGCCGCCACCGCACCGAGCAAGAGCGAAACCCCGAACGCCGGCGCCGTTTTGCGACGGAAAATTTCGATAATCTGGTTGGCCGAAAACGGCGTTGCGGCGGCGAGTCCATAGAGCTCTTCCCCCTGCCCCACACAAAGGGTCCGATGGTTGGAAGCCGCAATACGGGTGAGCCTGACCACCTGTTTTTCGGCCGATGCGATCCAGCGATATCCTTCGCCGACCAACAGGTCACCGGCATTCAGCGCCACCGCCAGGCCATAGGTTTTGTGCAGCGTCGGCTCTCCGTAGCGCAGGTCATCGTCGTCTTCAATATCGTCGTGTACCAGCGAGGCCTTATGAAAACACTCCACGGCCACCGCCAGTTTGCGGATATCTTCCGGGAACTCCAGCGTTCCGTTCTTCAGCGCACTGTAAACACCGGCCAGCAGGAACGGGCGCCAGCGTTTGCCGCTTTTCGACAGCCACTCATAGGCAATCCGTTCCGTCTCTGTTTCGCAGTTCCAATCATTGGAAAACCACGCATCCACCTGTTGGCGGATGGCTGCGGTGTCGACCTGGCTGCTCCAATCGCCGGAGGATTTTAAAAGAATGGCTTCGCGGACATGATCGGTATCGGTCTGAGTTCCGACACAACCATCCACCGTCAAGGGAATGGCGAGGCCGGGAATGGCTCCGCTGGCCATATGCGGGAATGATTTTTCCAACGCACTCAGGCAGCTGATCCCGACCACCGCATCGACCTTCCCGCTTTCGAGCAATTTGGAAACCACCGTGGAGCCTTCCGCAACCAGCACCACATAGCCCAGTTCTTCCGCCATGGACTGCAGTGCCCCGATATCGCAGCGGCCGCACTCTTCGCACAGCAGGCCGAACTCATCCAGCTGGGCCGGGCAGTTTTTAAAATCCCGCAGGCATTGCGGCAGCAGAAGCAGCCGACGCTCGTAAGGAATGGAGGCCACGGTGCTGTGCCAGACGGCATTGTTCAGCAGGACCATCAGATAGTCGGTCAGATTGGCGTCCGAGGAAATCTGCTGTGCATGGTCGCGCAGCTCTTCCATCGAGAGCGGCGGTTGCAACTGATGTTCAGCCACATAGGCTTCCACCGTGTGTACGTGCTGCTCCCGCTGACACCGCTCCACCGGCACGCCGAATTGCTGTTTTATTTTATCGCTCATCCGTATGCTCCGAATCCGAAGAACCAGTTTTTCTTGGCAAAACGATAGGCCCAGCTGCGCTCCGGAATTTCTTTACCCGGCTGATGATGGCTTGCGCAGGATCCCATGCATCCCAGCTCCTTCAGCAGCGTGCCCCGGCCGGAGCTATCGATCGCACCTTCTCGCTCAATAAATTCCGCCAGCTGATCCGGGTGCTCCATAATGATGCACCCCTGTGTGGTGGCCGAACAGGTGGACCGGAATTTTGCCAGAAACTCGGAGCCGTTGAAAATGTCATAGAGGCCGGTGCCGTCGCCAATATGGTCTTTGGCAAACTGGAGCGGCGGGCACGGTTCAATATAGCCGTCCGGCGAAATGTGGTTGGCAATCCCAACGGCCGCCGGGCAAAGCGCCTGCCCTTTATCATCCCAATAGGCATCCACCACCATGATCGGCGCCTGCTGCCGGATATCCACAATGAAGCGGCGCAGATCGTTTACCTGCTGCTCATCCAGCGCCAGCTCCGGTGTAGGATTCGGTCCGACCGGACGGTAGATATAATACCAGAGATAGTGCGCGCCGAGAGCGGCGATGTCGTTCACAAACTTTTCATTGGCCAGATCGTCGATATTCGATTTGCAGACGCTGGTGCAGACGCCGGTGACGAGTCGGTTACTGGTGCAGTTGGCCAGTCCCATCAGCGACTGTTCATACACCCGTTCTCCGCAGCGGCGTTCATCGCTGACCTCTTCGAGCCCCTCAATACTGATGAGCGGGCTGATGTTTCCGATCCGGCGCATCTCTTTGGCCACACCATCCGTAATCATCATGCCGTTGGTGAACAGAAGAAAATAGCAGTCCGGATGTTTTTCAAAAATCTCGAAGAGGCCGTCGTAGAGCAACGGCTCACCGCCGAGGATACCGAAAAAATAGGAACCCATTGCCTTCGACTCGTTGATCAGGTTATCGAGCGTGTCCGGCGAAATTTCTTTCGGCGGATTGGTCTGCGATACCCAGCACCCCTGACAGGCCAGGTTGCAGGCATTCGTCACCGAGATAAACAGGAAGGCCGGAAAATATTCATCGCGCTTCAGGCGTTTCTGGAACTTTTCGATGGAGCGCATGCCTTTATATCCGAAGTTATAGGCAAACTTCCATAACAGCCGCTTATCCGGCTCGGTCATCAGGCGTTTCATCAGCGAGGCACTCATGTTTTTTTCTCCGAACACGAGCGGCGTTCTGCCAGCGCCTTTTCGAGCTTTTTCTCATTCATCAGTGATTGCCGCTTCTGCTTCCGGGCATTGAGCGCGGCATAGACATCGCCGCCCAGAATTTCATCCACATTGATTTTCACGTTGGCCTGCCGCTGCGTTTCATCGGAAATCCCGGCCCCGTTGATCGGCGATTCTCCAACCTTTGGAAAAATGATGGCGGTTTCTGGACAGATCCGCGCGCAGGCCGGACAATTGTTTTTACAGGAGGCGGGGTTCGAAACCACAATCTTTCCACCGGCCTCTTTTTCGTACACCCCGAACAGGCAGAACTCATGACACTGCCCGCAGCTTGTACAACGGTCGTAGTCAATCACCGGATACCAGGCCGGATTCGATTGCATGGATGGATCATCGGATTGCCGGATTAATGGATTACGGTGGTTGTGAATTCGTGCTGAGTCGGGAAGCGGCTGACCGGCAAAGTTGAACAGCGCACGAACCGCCCGGGGATGGCAGGCATGAATTTCCGCAAAGCCGTTTCCAAGGATTGGATCTTTTTCCGCCGCAGCTTTGCATAGGTCGGGAACGATTTCAGCACCTTCAACCGGCACTCCGCTGACATCCACCAGCCCCCGCTCTGCACACTGACAAATCAGACTTTTCTTTTCGTCATTCATATTCGGCTCTCACCAGGATTTAAACACGATGGCACAAAGGGCGCATAGAGCTCATACACCATTCACTTAGTGTACTTCGTGCCCTTGTGATTCATTACCGAACTTCGACGGCGACAAGCGTTCCTTTATCGTTCCGGCAATAGACGATTCCGTTTGCAAGTGCCGGAGGCGTCCAGCAGAGTTGGGAAAGTCCGGTTGTGAATGTTGCAAGCTCGTTGCATTTATCCGGAGTTATTTCCAAAAAATGAAGCGCGCCCTTTTCGCCTAATGCAATCAGCTTGCCATCGGCAGCAATCAGCGAACCGAACCCGATGGGCATACTCCACTTTTCCGCTCCGTCCTTTGCATCGATGCAGCGAAGGAATCCTTTCTTCTTGGTCTGACCATCAACACCATAGATAAATCCATCCACATGAATACTGCTGCTGAACTGGTTTTTCATAATATCGCTGGACCATATTTTCTTTAGCTTGCCGGAAGAAAAATCGAGCATCGCACTTTCGCGGTCGTAGCCGGAAGAGATAAAAATACGGTCGCCGATGATCATCGGATCAGCCCCGTTGATGTCGTATTTGGTTTTCCAATCGTAGGCCGCCACCTTTTTCCCGGATGTCACGTCCACAACCTGCAGCCCCGCCGCACTGAAAATGGCCGCACATGTTTTTCCTTTGCGCTTAAATACAACCGGAGAGGCATAGCTGTGCTGCCCGGAACTCTTCCACTTGATCTTGCCGGTATGCTTGTCTACCGCCGCGCCGGATGTTCCGATATTGAGCAATACCAGGTTGCCCTCGATTACAGCCGACGTGGAGGTTCCCCAGCGCAGGTTATTCACGTTGGTCTTATCCAGTACATCCGTGCTCCACTTTTTTTTGCCGGAATCGAGCTCGTAGCAGAAAAGCTCCCCCTCGCGACTGACCGTATACAGGTTTTTTCCATCAACAACCGGTGTGGCGCGTGGCCCTTTAAATTTTCCCGGTTTGCAGGCATAGGTTGCTCGCCAGATCTCATCGCCGTTTTTTGCATCCAGGCAGTAGACAATGTCCTTATCGTCGATGTTGCCCATTGTGTAGAGCCTGCCGTCCTTCACACTCACCGACGAATAACCCACGCCGAGCTCCTTGGTCCAGAGCTTCGAAGCACCTTTCGGGTTCAGTCCCGTTTCCCCGGAAATTCCGTTCGCGTTCGGCCCGCGCCACGTATACCAGTCATCCGCCACTGCCCCGGCCGCAATGAGCGCCACCACCCCACACAAGATCTGTTTCTTCATTACCTACTCCAGTTAGACCCCCGATTTCTACACTACTTGCCTGTAACTTGCAAAAAGAACGTTTTTACAGACCTTAAAAGGACAGCATGCTAAAAACCCTGCAGCATCTGTATAGCCGGTTCTAAAGTAATGAATTGAGCGTCTAACTGCTTCATTCGGCCGCTCGGGGCATGCCCGGAGCAATTACCCCCCCCCCCCGATAAACCCGAGTCCTGAAACCCTTTTTTCCCCGGTTCTCACATATTCTGTCAGAACGCCTCAATGCTTTGGGCGCTTTCAAAAATTTCGCGAGGAGACCCGTAGAGCAGATAAAACTCGCCGCGTAGCACTTCGTGGGTGCCTTCCGGTGTCCGAGTCGGATTGAGCATGCCGAGCAGATATCCTCGGAAGCCATCCCACTGCATGGTTGAAATCCGGAACGGCGAGTCGCGCGTTTCCATGTGCAGACGGCGGTCATCCTTGTAGACCACAACGCCGCTTTCGCTGTCGACACCGACAACCGAATTCACGTTGATATCACTGTCCGGGAAATAGAGTCCCAGCGCTCCGCTCTGGTCAACGTCGTCCGAATCGGCCAGAATGAACAGCGGTACCTGCACCGTTGCATAACTCGGAAAAACATACCCCGGGGCCCGCGAAGCAAACTCGGTGTTTTTGTAGTACGTGCGGACGGTTGCATTGCTGCCGCGCGATTCCATGGCCAGGTCGCTGATGTCCAACCCATATACGCGGCCGCAATATTCCGGTGCCCACAGCTCCCGGTCCATGCGGATGGAAATGGAAAACTGCAGTACGCCCAGATCGTTCGACGAGGCAGCATCAACCCCGGATGGCGCATCCACCGACAGATCGGTCACCTCACCCGCCACCGGATCGTAGAGCGGCCCGAGATTGTGCTGCAGAATGCAGTGCCCGGGATCGCGGACATACTGGTATTCATAATAGTGGCGAAAACCCGGAATCGACGCGTTCGTGCACACTTCATAGGTGCAGAAATAATCAAACTCGCTGGTAATTTCGGTCGCCTGTTGACCGGCGAGCAGACTTTCATCGATGGTGTCCCAGTCATTGGAACCGCCCGATTCCGTATAGTTGTCGCTCACCAGATTTTCCCACTCGGTGAAATCAAACTTACCGTCACCGCGAAACAGACAGCAGGGGCGCGGCGCGACCGCCAGCACGGTGTTGTCGAGCGATTCAACAACGCGACAAACGGTTCCCGCCTGATCGCTGAACCCGGCCTGCGTCGGATTGTAGCGGCTGCCGTGCAGTGCATCGCGGATGGCCGACTGACCGCCGCGGCCATAGCGGTCCGTGACCGGGCCCATCACATCGCCGATGCCCGGCAACGTCAGCCGGTTGATGTACCCGCCGCCGACATCGGAAATTCCGAGTTCAAAGCCGCCGGAAACGATCGAATGAGTGGTCAGTGCCGGATCGGATTCAGCCGCCACCGTGAACCGGTCGGCGAGGGACGATTTTTCAATGCCGTAAAACGCCTGTTGCTGCGAGGCGGGCAGATATACCGTCAGATTGCTTCCATCGGACGGTGCGCGCGAAAGATCCGCCTCATAAAATCCGCCTGCCGCGTTAGTCGCCAGCGCGATGCGCCGCCACTCCGAAGTCAGACCGGAACATCCCAGCACGGAAAGATTCGCCGGCGCCTCTGTGGTTTCGACCATAAGCCTGACCGATCCACCAACGGGATCAATGGAGGTAATCCGGGTACCCTCCCAGCCCGCCGTCCCGGTAAACAACAGTTGATGTCTGTCACCGCTCAGCGACAGCTCACCGCCCTGAACCCACGTTGTCTTCAGCGCGTTCGAAAGAGCACTGAACTCCGCCGCACTGAAGGTATCTGAGCCGAGATCGATCAGCACAAGATTCAGCACCTCACCCCCTGACACGGCGGACGCGTCGATTTCAACCGAGGCCACGCCGTTCATTTCAAACGAATCCGCACCGACCGAGGACACCCCGCCCTCGCTGTCGAGTTCAAAAATAAGCGCTGTATCGCTGGCCGGCCCTGTTCCGAAATAAAATCCGGCAAGGGTGCTGAGCATCCCCTGCGACCCAATCACCCTCAGCACTCCGTCATGCAGGTTCAAACTGCTTTCCACAGAAACAACTCCTCCAGACAACTCAAAAACGGCCGGAACCACCTCGCCGATATCGAGAAGTCCCTTCGTATTGGAATCCGTCATATTCACGTCCAGAACGCCACCTTTGACCTGCACAAGACTGCCGGCCGGCTCATTGAGCACACCTTGACGGAGACGCACTGTGGTCAACGTCCCGCCATCAATAATCAGAGTTCCCTGCCCGTGGTCGGTAATACCAACCACCGTTTGATTGCTGTTGTAAACCGCGCCGCCCACGCCAATTATCACTGCATTGGTTGCGCCGCGACCGACCTGGAGCTGGCCGTGCAGCGGAACCGTCTGTGTAATCGTCATTCCCAGCGACGACGAAAACAGCGCGTTGTCGGACCCCGTCGGCCAGTCGGCCACGCCGCTTCCATCGCTCCAGTTTGCGTCGTCGAGCCACTCGTCCGGATCGATCCCGCTTCCCTCATAGAGATAATTTGCGCCCCACGCTGAAGCGCACACCAACGATATCAGCACGCTTGAAATGATCCAATTAGTCAACGTCTTCTCCTACTCAATGATCAACCGAATAAACAGTCCGGATTCGGGGTCGGCTGAAACCCGGTCGATAGCTGAACTGAAGTCAGCATCGAGCAGACTCCCAAGGTCTGGCCCCGTTGGCCATCCACTCCCCCTAAAAGGTGCCGCTGTCGGCCGAGCGGCGTGCGGCCATAAATAACTGCATATCAGGGAGCAACCTGCACCTCAAGTCGGTAGAAACCGGACGGCAGGGTTGCGTTGGGGCCTGTGTCGGTAAAATAGCTCTGACCAACCAGATTCGATGCAACCGGTGTAAATCCATCCACCAGGTTTGTTGTCCAAAGAACAGCATAAGCCCGGCTCGGTTTCGCATCCCAGCTTAAGCTGTGAAATCCATCATAAACGAAAGTGAACGGCTCGGCAGCTTCGGGACTGATTCCCGCCACATAGGTTTCCAGAAACGACCAACCGGGGTTTCCGGATTCACCATGCGCCACCAGGCCGGTAATGGAGCCGGAATATTTCTGTTCCCACCAGTCCGGCATAGCATCGCCGTCCAGATCGGGGGCCAGAGCCGCCAACTCTTCATCCCGTATGTCAATTTCGTCAATATAGACCGAATCCAGGCCTTCATTCGCAATCATGACCTCCTCGAACCGGGCAAGATCCGAATAGAACGGCAGCGCGGCGGCCACCGTTGTGCCGTTCATGCTGAGGTTCCAGGTCGATGACTCGTACTCACAGTAGACATCGAACCGCGTCCACACATTCGTCGGCACCGGAATCCCCAGATCGACCGGAACCGTATTGCTATACACGGTCAGCGTGAGGTTCGTATTAACGAAGAATGCAATTCCGGTGCTGTCACCGGCTGCCGGGTTCGTTTCCGGCGCGCCGGACACCAGCGTCTGAAAGCGAATCCAAACGGAAGACTCACTATTGGAAATCGAGTGCGATACCGAACCGCTCTGCAGGTCGAGCGCCTGCTCACCGTCATAGACCGTGTTGCTCTGCACATTGCCGGACCCGTAATCCACGACCCAGTTGTTCTGCTGATCAACAGATCCCGGAAGCAGGCCCTCAAATGAGTCCTGCAGCAAAATTGACGCCTCTGCACACACCGCACATATACAGCCTAGAAAAGCCAAAGAAAGCTTCATGTTGTATCTCCTGTTTCCCTTTGTAACACCTGCATCCAACATTCTGACTCCTGAAAGAAAAACCCTGCCACGCGGCCTCGCCGGAACGATCTATTCAATACTGATTCGATAGTACCCTGCCGGGTGAAGATTGGAATTGGTAACGGCGATCACCGTTACGTCCTGTTCGCCGGGAATTCCCGGAATAAGCGTTGAGAAAGCAGGAGAGTCCAGCAGGTTGGTGCCGAAATCAAGGCAGTAGGTACGGGAGGTCAGACTGTTCCAGCTCAGCTCCACCCGGTCAGCTGCTCCCGACGGAGCGCAGGACAGTAGAAACCTGGAAAGGCGGTTGGTAGGATTGGTTCCGGCTTTCCATTCGGAATAGTTGTCCATGCCGTCGCCGTCGGTATCGATGAAGTCCGCCGAGCCGTCTGTCGGCAGGTCGTAGCCTTCCAGCCAACTGACCGGAACGGCAAGCTGCACGTCAATTCTTCCGCCGGTATAGAGCGCGGAGGTGTCCCAGTTCAGCCCGTCTTCCAGGGCAGGAAGCACCACCGCATCAAATCGGTTGGTTCCCGGTTCGCCTTCGATCAACCGGAACGAATCGCCGACCGCCGGCGAAAACGCCGCTGGAGCGCTGACGACAAGGCTTCCGTCCAGGACGGCGGCGTCCCCGTCGAGAGAGACCGTTGAGCCCAGCTCAATGGAAAGGGTACCGCCCTCTAACCGGAAGGAGTTGGTGATGGACAAGTCGCCTGCCCCGGAAACCGCCAGCGTTTTTCCGGCGAGGTTCAGCCCGCCGGAAATCAGCAGCGCGCTGTTGGTTTGCGCAGAGAAAACGGTATCGCTGTCTAAACGCATGGACGCCTGGATCTGATGACTACCCTGCTCGACCGCGAGCCGGCTCGGCCCGTCGTCTGATTTGACGACGAGAAACTGAGCACCGGCCAGCGTGTAGGGCTGGCTGTTGCGGAAGGTGATGCCTTTGACATGATGAGTGTGGATAATTTCGATGGAGTCCACTTCCAGCGCGACCTTTGCACCGTTCAGAGGATCAATCCGGATACTGCGGATCACCTGATCATCCCATTGAGCAGTTCCAGCCATTGGAAAAACCACCTCCTGAAACGCCCCGTTTCCGGTATAGTTCACCGTCACTTTCCGGTCTGCAGAAAACGCATTTGCAGCAGAAGTGCCCCAGTAGAGATCCACCCGCGAGTTATTCACCTCCGCCCGCATACGAACGACGATGCTGGAAACCAGATTCCCGTAAAACGAGAGATCCGTTCGTTTGATTTGCGGATCATTCGAGCTGGGCGTTCCCTGAAGAACCCCATTGGTCACATTTGTTCCGACCAATCGGGTGAGCGTCCATCCGCCAACGTCTCCATCCACATCAAACAGCCATTCCAGCGAACCGGACGGCACGGTGATGGTAGCGGGTCCGGTTGCGGCACTGCCGAACACGGCGATTTCGTCCGGCGTATCCGCGCGGCCCCAGTAGTGCCAGTTCAGCGGCTCAAACCAATCACCGGAGCCGGAAGAAACCCAGCTGCATTCCCCATTTGACGGCGGATCGATGCTCAGTTCCGAGCTTTGGAAAGTGACCGGCGCGCTGTTCGTGACCTGAAGGAAGTTGCCGGAGGCGTCGAACTGCAGAATGCGGCCGCCGCTTTCGCGAATATAGACATCGCCGTTGGCCGCCTGGCCGAATCCGTTCGGGTCGGCCAGCGCGGCCCCGTCGAAGGAGGATCCCAGTGTAAAGTTTCCCAGCGGGGCATCCTGATGATCCGTTTTCTCGAAGCGCAGCACATCGCCGCCGCTCAGCTTCAGCACGTGGTCAGGGAAAGCGGTGCGGAAGTCGGCAATGCGGTGGAAGGTCAGCAGGTTCGAATCGTGACCCCGCTCCGGATCGTCGTCGCCGACCGGAAAGGCGGTGCGCGAGGCCACGACCATGTCGTCGCCGTCGACATCAAAATTCAGATAGCCGAAACCGTCCTTTTCATAGTCGGTCGAGTAGAGGAATATTTTTTCGACGTTCCAGTTGACCAGATCGGACGAGCTGAGCAACGCAGCGGTGTTGCGGATCATGTCGTTGGCAATACCCGTATTGGCATGCGCCGCTAGGATCGGATTGCTGAGCACAAAAAACCGGCCGGACACCGAATCGTACCCGGCTCCGAATTTTTTCTCACCGCCCGGCATCGATACAAAATTGTGCCAGGGATCGAACGAGACCTTGCCGGTCGATGGGTCCACCTGGGCCAGCGCGCTCAGGGCATGTTGCTTGACCTTGGGTAGAATGGAAATCCCCTGCTCCGGCGAAGCCGCAATCTGGGCCTCTCCGATAAACTCCCCTTCGGATGCCCAGCCCTCCTCGTAGGCGGGAAAGCCGCCGGCCAGTTTCCACGAAGAAGTATCCATCCAGTTGGAGGTAATCGGCGCAGACATCGAGGCGGCGGACGCCGCGCTCCACAGCCGGTCGCCATAGACCACCGGGTTGTTCGGCGTGGCCGACCCACCGTTGCTAAACGTTGCGGTCTGGGTCCAGCTAAGTCCTCCATCGGTCGATTTGCAGATTACTGCGTCGCCGGTATCTGTATTGTTGACCCCCATCAGATAGAGCGCCCCGCCGTACTCAACCAGACTGCCGCGCAGCACCCCGTTGAGTGTGGCAACCTGCGCCCACGTCGCCCCCTGATCAGTTGAACGGAAAATCGAGGTCTCGCCAGACGAATCCGCCCCGGAACTTCTACCGGCCAGCGCATCGGTGGCAACATAACTTCCGTCGGCCAGAACCGCGATGTCCGGGTCGGCGATGAAGACCCGCGGAGTCGTGTAAAACCAGTCATATACCGTTGATTGGTGATCAAGCACGGTTCCTGGGACTCCGCTGAAATCAGCACCGAGCGCCAGCACAGGAAGCAACAGCCCTGCAACGATATATCTACTATGCTTTCGCACTGATCTAAACCTTTCCTCTACGCATGGAAACAACCGTTCGATTTTTATTTATTTACGAACATTTAAACCCGATCCATCACTTTCAGTCAATCAAAATGATCCCGATGCCATGGATCCAGCCGTTTATTCAGGACTGTGCCGGCGGTGTGCTCCGGGCCATTTAACCACCGCCTACGAATCCGGCACGCCGCGGACACAAACCTCATCGATCAACACCCGGTCCCCCGGATCGGAGCCGCCACTCGTGAACCGGATACGGAACCCGCTGGATAAGGTATGCACTGCGGCATCGAGCTCAATCGACTCACTGTAAAAATTCTGGTCGGAAAACCGGCCGGTTCCAAACACCATGGTTTCGAGCGGCTGCCAGGCCGTACCGTCAAAATAATCGACGCTGAATGATTCTCCGTCCTCCACCGATTGGCCGATGTACCAAAAGGAGACCGTCACGTTCGTGAAGGCGCTGATATCCAGCTGGGCCGACAGCACGGCGGTGGATTCCGTTCCGGCCGCGCCCCGGATTTCCAGCGCGTTGTCTCCGTCCCATGCCCATGCATCATCGGCGCAAATCAGACAGTTCGTACCGGAGGAAGTAAAACTCCCGAAGCCGGATTCAAAGCTCTCGCAGAGCAGCGTCTGCGCTTTGGCGGCCACATTACCGGCGGCCGACAGCGCGGTCTCCACTGAATCGGCGTTGGAGTCCGCCACCGTGATGTACACCGGCAAGGTGCCGAGCTCCAGGTCGATCGACCCGGTCGAAAGCGTGCGTCCAAAGCTGTTCCAAACCCTGGAACCCGACGACAGCGATGCGGAAAAGTTTTCGCGGCCGTTGTAGCGGAAGAGAGCAAACACCGTTTCGGCATCAGCCGGCTTTTCGTAGCGAATGATGGCCAGGTCCTCGCGATCGCAGACAAACCGTCCCGTCTCGGCATGATGCAGCAGGTAATTATATGTCGCGATGGCGCAAGCCGCAGGACGGGCAGAATCGCTACGAAGCAAACCGTATCCGGCCGTATCCTCACCGCCATAGCGCATATTAAACCACATCAACCGCTTCACCCCCGGAACCGTACGCGCCACGCAATAAACCTGAGCGCAAAGCCCGGCATGCATGAACAGCTCGGGGCCGATCAGACCAACATCCGTCGGCGCCGTATAGCCGATCTCCGTTGGCCACAGATTGGTTGTCCCGCCCCCGAATTCCGCACTCAGGTGCTGCACTTTCTGATACTGCCGGCGGATTCCGGCATCACGCACATTCTCGATCCCAAACCGGTTCGGCCAGTTGGAGTCATCCATGACCGTCATGGCACCCGGCCCTGCCGTTTCGGCCCCGATCGTTCTGGGAGAGGGATAGGCATGGTGGGAAATATATTCATAGCCCGCGGCATGCGTGCCGTGCGCCGCCCGGATGAACACATCCTTGTGCTCAAGCGTGGTGCGGGTGGTGGCAAAGGCAATCACCGGCGAATCCGGATCGGCCTCATTGAGCGCGCCGGTTGCGGCTTCCAGCATCTTCCCATAGCACGTCCCGCCCGTCGCCAGCCAGCCGCCGAACGACTGCCCCAACGAACGGCCCGGCTCCGCGCCGATCATGTAGCCGCCGACGGCGTCCCCGTAGCGCACGGCCACCTGGCGCACAAAATTCGACCAGGCCGACAGAAATTCCGTGTTGTCTCCTCCGGTCTCCCAGGGCGTGACCCAATCCGGAACACTTTCCACCCGTATCGTGGGCAACGAATAGATAAAGGCATTGGTATGCGCGTCCACAAAGCCGTCGATGTAGCTCCAGTCGAACTGCCCCTGCACCGGCTCGTGCCGATCCCACTTCACGTAGATCCGGTTATACTTAATGCCCAGCCGCCGGCCGGCCTCACTCTCGTTGACATAGGTTGCACCGCAGAAAGACTGGTCGTCGTACGCATGGTAATTGCGCGGAGTCGGCACCACGGCAATGCCGCAGTTGCTCTTCGCCAGCACATGAGTGCCGCCGACATCCGTGCACCAGGCGCGGACTTCGGAAAAACCGAAGCGATCGGTCGGAATAGTCACGGTATAGGCAAACGATTCAAGGGGTGCTTTTTCAACATTCCATTGATACTGCTCCAGCTGACCGTCATCGGTCTCCACCTCCACATGAAAGGTACAGCTCTGCGATCGGTCACCGGTATTCTTCACCAGCGCGCGCACCTTCACGATTTCGTTGGTAAACGCCACCCCGTCGTACTGATTTTCCATTTGATTTTGAACCTTAATATACCACCGGGGAGCGGGTTGGCTGCTCACTTGAAACAGAACAGACCCGTGGGCCGAAAGAGAAGTCCCGGCCAGCAGCACAACCGCCACGTTTTTCACTGACCTCTTTATGCCGCACAGCATTTCAATAAACCTCATCATTTCCCCGACTCCCCATCATCGCTTCGCGCCAAAGGCGCGGTCAGAAGGCCCATCGGCCTCAGTTGATACTCGTACGCCCAGTCTTTCCCTTCTGAGCGATATCCCAGCGGACCGTATCGGACCCAGTCGTTACGCTGCTCATCCGTGTTGTGCACACTTCCAAATGCATTGACCCGGTTGCCGTACACACGAACGGTCAGCACATGGCCCTTTTCCGGGTCGAGCCGGGGCAGCTGCAGCTCATACGGAGGAAATGCAACCGGGGCAACAAGCTCGCCGTTTAAAAAAATCTCCAACAGCGCGCCTTTGAAAAACGGAAACTGCACCGATTGAATATCCCGCTGCGGCAGTACGATTTTATAGTCGATGTTCCCTGCATAGAACGGCAGACCGAACTGCGTCCAGTTCCCATACGGGAGCTGTTGCGGCAGGTCGGTCAGCACGGCCCG
The DNA here is from genome assembly GCA_029432775.1 of Pontiellaceae bacterium B12227. Classification (GTDB taxonomy): domain Bacteria; phylum Verrucomicrobiota; class Kiritimatiellia; order Kiritimatiellales; family Pontiellaceae; genus Pontiella. The sequence continues at coordinate 122,893 of JAROAZ010000010.1, forward strand.
GTCCCCCATCAACTGAACCCCGAATCCTCCCAGCAGATACACCCATTCGAGATCGGTTTTGCGGGTATAGGCTATTTTCAGGCATAGAGTGTTCTGCCCTTCTTTAATTTCCGGCAGGGGAACCTTCCGGATGCAGCGATCGACCCACCAGCCCGAGGGCGCTTTTGAAACCGCCTCACTGTTCAGGGTGATTTCAATCTGCTCCGCATCTTCCAGCGCCAGCTCGCAGCCGTGGAAACAGCGCCGCGATTCAAAATCAAACCGCAGCGTCAGGGTACCCAGCACGGGTGCCGGTTCCCGGTCGCACCAGGCCTGACGGCCGAGGCCGTCGCGCTGCTTCAGCAACAGCTTCGTCCGAAGCAGATTGTCGATGCGCAGGATCTCCTCTTTCGGCTGCAGCGCTTCGTCGTTCCACTGCCACTGCGCTTGATCGAGCAGCAGCACATTCGGTTCGCTGAGTTCATAGGAATCCGGTGGAGGAAGAACGACCTCCGGGCGGGATGGCGGAACGGGCTTCGCCTCCGGTTCCTTTCCGCGCCCCGGGGCCAGTTTCAGCAGCAGGCTTCCGGCCGGATGCAGCTCGTACTGAATCCGGGTGACTCCGTCTTTGTAAACCGCCGACAGCTCCGCCGAATTGCCGGTTTGCGTGTTGAGCTCCGTACAGATCCATTCGCCGGTGATGTCGATTTGCAGATTTTCTTTGGCCTCTGTACGACTGCTGTTGCACAAAAACAGCACGCGCTCATCCTGCACTGCCCGCATCTGATACAGCAGGTGATCGGCCGGCGCACCGATTTCGTCAAACACCTGTATGTCCCGAACCTCGCTCAGGTGCTGCTGGATGCCGTAATTGGAAAATTCCGTGACCGTGCATTCCGCGGCCAGCTCGGCCGGACGGGGAGACGGAACCGCATCCACCAGCGAGGGAACCTCTCCGGCGAAGACAATCCGTCCGCCGACCGCGGCGAAGCGTTCCAGCGCATCGAGTGTGGTGGAGCGAATCGTTTTCATGCCGGGGACAACAATCACCTCGTATTCCATTTCGCCAACCGGAAAAGTTTGGCCGATACGATCGAGCGCACATTGGCGCGGCAGCAGTGACTCGCAGATCAGGTCATAATCGATCAGACCGAAAAGCAGCATGCGGTTGATGAGGTCAAACTGTTCTTCCCGATGCGCCCGCTCGCGCCCGGTCTGGCTCGATGGGCCATAGGCCAGCCAGAAGGACTCAATGGGATGGATCACGCCGACGCGCACCCGCGGACGGCCCTGCGTCATCATCAGGTTCACACGGGCGAAATGATCTTCGACGACCGAATACTTCTGATACCAGGGGGACTGATATCCGATGGATGCGGGATAGTCGCGCTTGGCCTCCCCTTTCATCGAGACCCAGGTCAAATGATGCACCCGCAGGACCACGCCGAGCGCGGCCTGCCAGTCGCCCTGCGCTTTGTGGCCCTTGAAGTCATAATCCCAGTTGGTGACGCCATACAGTTCGCTCGTAATTCCGGGCGAGCCGTTCTGCCGCGCCACGCTTTGCGCCTGCTTGGCGGAGGTGTATTCAAAGTAGTCGTTAATGATGTCGATGCCGGGCCGATCGAACTCAATGTAGGAGCGCATGGCTTCGCCCAGCGAGCCGGTCTGGCTTTCCAGCGTCGGTTCGTTCATCAGGTGCCCGGTGAAACTCAGTCTGTTTTCGCGGCACCAGGCCCCGATTGTTCCGGCATAATTGCGGGCAAAGAGTTCGGCGATGCAGTCGTGATAGCCATAGCGGTGAACCGAGGCTTTTCGTCCGGGAAGCTCCCAGAAAATTTCCGGGAGCGCGTCTAGGAAATCGCACGAAGACCGGGCGGAAAATGCATCGAAGCACTCCTCGGTGAACGGGATAATCAGATCGCGCCGATCTTCCGGCGAATTAAAATACTGTTTTTTGGCAAACTGCGGCTCATCGGTGAAAATGCCGGGAACGGTCTTGCCGAACTCATCCCCGACCGCCTCTTTATAGCGCTCATGCGTCGAGCGGATAAAACATTCGGTTGCTTCCTTTTTGAGCGTATTAACATAGGCCTGCCCGTTAAACCATTCGGAGGAGGGAGCGGTTTCAAGATAGGCATACCAGCATTGCGACTGTTCAGGAACTTCCTCATCTTCGGAAAAGCGCCGGTATTCGACAAGGCATCCGTCTTTAAGCACGACCGCATAGCGGCTCAACAGCACTCCGTTTTCGGAGCGGGATGCCGCCGCATTGGGTATATTGCATTCCTCTTTCTCCACCGTTCCATACGGACGCTGGGTAAACAGAATATACTTTGCTCTGTACTCCGGGTTTTCAGTTACCCGGCCGCCGCCGAATCCGGACGGCCAGCGGTCTTCATCATACAGCCAGGCCTTCATCCCGCGACGGGATGCCTCGTCCACGCAGGCCCGCACCCGTACCATAAATTCATCACTCAGATACGGTACATTCATTCCGGTGCGGGAATGCATATGAAATCCGCCGATGCCCATCTCCTGAAAAATTCCGATCTGCCGCAGCAGCTCCTCCTCGTCGAGATCACAGTTCCAGGCCCAGAACGGCGCGCCGCGGTACTCGGCGGGCGGGTTGTCAAACAGAGCAGTATCAAACGCAGACGGTTTCATTCGGTGCACCCTTTAATAAATTCCGGTTCAGGAGGTGATGCGATTCCACGCGGCGTATAGGGCCTGGATATTTTCCGGTTTGGCGCCGGGGCCGAACTCGCACTGTGCGATAACCCCACCCTGCGCATACAGCGATTCATACACCGATGCCACCGCGGCATTCACTTCCTCCGGCGTTCCTTCGGGCAGAATGTGCTGCCGGTCCATCTCGCCCCAGAAGGTGATCTGCCCCTTGAACGCGGCGAGTTTTTCCGGTCCCATGCAGAAGATCTGGGAGTTGATTGCATCCAGCCCCAGCTCGATCAAGTCGGGAAGAATATCCAGAATATATCCATCCGAGTGCATAAAGATTTTTTTGCCGGCCGCATGGGCGAGGTCGATGTAATCCTTGTAAAGCGGTTTGAATACCCGGCGCCACATTTCCGGGTTGATCAACAGACTTTTCTGGGTTCCCCAATCGTCCATGATGAACAGCGCATCCACATCCGTGCGGCTCCAGACCTCCAGCTCCTTCAGATGAAACTCGTGCATCTGTTTCATAAATGCGGTCAGCCCCTCCTCTTCCAGTGCCAGATCAACATATAGGTTTTCCGTTCCACGAATAAACTGCAGGCGTTCAAATGGACGCTGGCAGGCCCCTGCAATTACAAACTGATCCGTTGCTCCGCAGAAGGCGTTCACTTGCCCGACATCGACCGTAAGCGCCTCCTCGGGAAGATGTACCCGACGGGTATCCTCCCAGTCATCGACGATGGGCGTTTTAACTTCGCCGATTATGCCGCTCTGCCGGTTTTCAAAAATACAGCCCCACTCGTCAATATAGGTGCCGACTTTAAACATGCCCCCCACGGTTCGCTCATTCACCGGACTGGTGAAATATCCGGGGGCATGCGCGATGTCCTCGGGGAACTCCTTAAGAAGCGCTTCACGGGAACCCGGATGGTTTTCATCAGCCCACGGCAGCACCCACATCTGCCGAGGAACCCGTTCCCCCTCCGGAAGTTCGAAATCCAGTGTTGCATAAACCCGTTCTCGTGAAGTCATTGCGATTCCTTTCCTTTTCATTTCGTTTCTCGGATCAAATATTCCTACTTAATGCGCAACCGGATAAACTGCTCGCTCTTGATTTCAGTGAAAATACGGTTGGTGACCGTATTGAATTCCGAATCCAGCACACCGATGCCCACCATCTCGACACCGTTGGTTGTCCAGCCCCCCGGCACCAGATTGGTGGACACCTCCACCGTGTAGCCCACGCCGCTGTTTACCGAACTGCGTTCGGCATGCACGTGTTCGAACCAGTTGGACGCGTTTCCAAAGGTTGGGAGGTGGCCGCGATCCGCACGGCTGGTTGGGTTCCCGCCCACTCCGTACTCGTAGATGTTCGACAACCCGTCGTGGTCGTCGTCGCCGGTTTTTCCCTCCGAGAGGTTGTAGTCTGCCGCCCACTGTTCATAGAAGCCGTTGGGCACATCAATAAAATCCGCATCCTCATCGACGTCGGGAATGCCGTCGTCGTCCAGATCGCCATCGGACGCCCTGATCCAGTCGATCCCGAACTGCGCGCCGGCCATGTTGACTGGATCAATCCGCAGGTTGACGATGGTCTGTTCAATCCAATCTGCATGGGTGGAGAGCGGGACGATGATTGCCTGCCAGGTGTTCGAGGTCGAGGTGTACGCAGCGTCAACCCGCCGGGCGGCGGCAAACGCCGGAGCACTGGAATGCCCCCAGAAGACCTGTAGGATTCCCGCCGCGCTCGACTTGAGCTTAATCACTATTTGCGGAACACGGTCGGACTCGAACAGGAACCCGTCCTGCCTCAGCTGCGGATCGCCCGAACTCGTCGTGCCGGTGAGCGCCCCGTCGGCTACGGCCTGGTTTGTGATGTTGGCAAAGCCGCTCCACCCCTCGAACCAGCCAGCCGTGTTGAATTCAAACGCGAGGTCGCCCGCATTACGCGGATCGCGGCCGGCGGAGGTTTCAGTGGCGTCGGTCATACCGTCGCCATCGGTGTCGGGATCAGCGTTAACGGTCAGCAAAAATGAATTAGTCGAGCTGAGCCCGCCATCGTCCACCACCAGCGAGATGGTGGCGGTTCCGGTTTGGCCGGGGGACGGGATGAGGGTCACGTTGCGGTTGGCGCCGCTGCCGCCAAAAACAAAATTCCCGTTCGGCACCAGTACCGGATTAGAGGAAAAACCGCTGACGCCCAGTGACGCGGCTTGCGTTTCTGCGTCGCCGACAATAAACGCAATATTCGAGGCCGTGTTTTCATTGAGGGTCACATCAGGCAGATAGCCCAACGAAGGCTGCGTGTTAGTGGAAACCACGGTGATGATCCCGGCGTCCCCGACCAGGTACGCCTGATGGGCGGCGGTGAAGTTGGTGTAGGCATAGGTTCCCGGCGGGATGGCGGTTCCTCCCATAACCAGCGAAGTAAGCGCCACATTCTCGTCGTTTGCATAGCTGCCCGTGCCGGACAGGTTCAAACCGAACGAAGCGTTCTCTACGGGGATGGCCGGAAGATTCAGAATCCCATTGGCCGCCACATTGAAGATTCCGGAAAATCCTAGTGTATTGATCGTGGATTGAAATTCGACATCCGAACCGTTCGAGTCCGTTCCCGCAATATCGATCGTCCCGTTTCCAGCCAGCGATCCGTTCCTGAAGCTCACGTCCCGGCCGACGTTCGCTCCGCCCGATTTCAACGTCCCGCTGTTGAGCGTAAATTGCTGGCCGCTTAGATTCATGATGAGCCCCAGATTGTTACCCATGTAGATCTCTCCACCATTCAACACCAGCCTGTTCAGGGTCAGGCTGGCCCCGGCCTTTCCAGGGACGAACCGGCCGCCGGCCTGCACCTCGAAGGTGCCGCCGTGGAACACGGCCGTGTTGGTGGCCGACATGTTGATCGTCTGGCTTCCGCTTTGCCATGTCCGGGTATCGCCTTCGACCGGCGCGAGCGTTCCACCCCACGTTGCGGCGTCGTTGATGTCGCCGGCGGCCGCGGCGGTCACGGCGGCGAGCGGCAGTACCGTCAGCTGGAACGAACTGGTCATGTTGGTGATGCCGTCGCCGGCGGAGAAGGTAATCGTCGTGCTGCCCGTCTGTCCCTGCAGCGGGGTGATCGAAACCACGCGGTCAAATCCCTTGCCGCTGATGCGAAGGCCGGAGTTGGGGACGATCGCGGGATTTGAGGACGCTGCACTGACGGCCAGCGCACCGGCGTTGGTTTCGGCTTTGCCGACCACAAAGGGAACTGCGAGGGTCGTATCGGCGACCATTTCCTGGTCGTACACATCGCTGACAAACAGCGAGGTACCATTGGTCGCCAGCGACTGGATCACCCAGCGCTGCTGGTGGGAGAGCGTATCGAAATCACTTTCAGGCGTGTGCTTTCCATCGGGCCAGGCTCCCTGGCGCATATAGATGATGTCGTCCGAACGATAATCAACACCGGCCGCCAGCATTTCCGACCAGAGATACTGATACGTGCGCTGTGTTCGCGGCAGGTCGGTATAGGTGGATGCACCGCCGCCCATGAACACGAAGGCGATTTTACCGTTGTCGGCCGTCCATTGGGAGATCGCCGCCATGGCCGTGATGACCCCCTGCCGCTCACCCGGCTCGTGGTCGCCGATGTGGCACTCGACGCCGACTCCGTCGAATAATTTCAGATGCTCTTTTTCGGACTCGCTCATGATCGGGAAATTGGACGCACTGCCGGCGCCCCAGGCTCCGCTCCCAGCCCCCAGCAGCTGAATGATTTTCAAGGAGTCCTTGCAGTTCAGCGGCGGATCGGCCGTGGCCACCGCGTTGCGCACGGCGGCAATCTCATCTACCGAGAGAATGCGGTAGTCGATCGGGAATGCGCCGCCGGGCGTATCCGTCTTTTTCCAATCCTCGCGATAGAGGAAAACCCCGGCGACCTCCATGCCGTAATTCTCGTAGGTCCGCAGGCGGCTGAGCACCCGGCTCCCGTCGAAAGAACCGCCCAAATCATACATTCCAATTTCAACCCAGGCCGTTTTCGTGTCGAACAGATCCTGCATCGCCTGGGTGGGCTTGCCGTCGTAGTGCATATAATCCATGTTGCTTTTGCAGACCGGATAGCTGTCGGGGAATCCGGAATACTGGCCGTCATCACCGGCCAGGCGCATCATCACCTTGGCGGCGAAGACCTCCGGGCCGGAAAGTGCTGTTGCCAACACAAGCATGGCCCTGATCAGACCCCATATTACTTTTGTCATATTTCTTATCTCATCAACTTCTGGTTGGTTCCGTTTTACCGCGGCAAGGTCGCGCTACCGCGTGCGCTAGGGCCACACTGCATTTACTCACTCTCCGGCTTCGAGTTCCATCACCAGCTGTGGTGCATAGGCGCTGTCGTCGCTATAGAAACGGACACCGGAGCCGTCGTCGTCAAGCGCGTCGTTTTTAACCTGGATATAAAAGAGCGCATTGGTTGGTCCAGCCTCCCGCAACGCCTCCAGTGCATCGATGGTTCTTGATTCGAGTGCGATATCGTACCACGTCGAATCGAGCCAGTTTCCATCGGGCCCGAAGGTTGTCAGCGTACTAGTCACGCCACTGTCGCGGGCGTTGAACAGAGGGGCATCCGCATTTGCCGAGTTTTTCCAGGGGGTGCCGTCAGACTGACTGTTAAAGGTCGCAGATGACTCGGCGAAAGCGGCATTGTTGCTGGACATAACCATCACCTGCACCTTGACATTGGCGTTGGTTCCCCAGGCCGATGGGGTCGCGGCACTGTACGATTTCAGCCGCAATCGCGCATCGAGAACCGGGTGCGAGGGCAACCCGAATTCCATGAGTCCGTACTGGGCACTCGTTGAGGCGAGCGCACCGCGCACCCCCATATGCTCCCGACCGTCAAAGTTGGCATCCGGCTGTCCGCCGACCACATTCGTGCAGTTGTCCGTAACTTTGGTCTCGAGTTCAGGAATCGGCCCCGTTGCCTCAATACTGAACACATTCCGGACCACGTCGGCATAAATCCGGTGCATGAAATCGTTGGGATGGTTGATGTTGTTGCCGCTGATATCCTGGAACTTCTTGCGCTCGACAATCGGGCGCGAAACCGCCCCGACATCGACGAAGGCGATGTTGTCGTAGGCGGAATACAGCTCGAAGAGCGCATTACGGGCCTGTGCACGCAACGCATAGTTGGCGTTTACAAAATCGGGGTTGGGTGAAAATTCGGCAACCAGCACGATGCTGACATTGGGGTTGGCTATGCGCAGTGCCTCAATCATTAACTCCGTATTTTCCTTGTAGTCGGCGGTTGGCACGCTTTGCGACGAATCGTTCATCCCGAAAGCAAGGACGACCAGGTTGGGGTCGGTATCGATGACCTGCTGAATGTTCTCAAGGCCCCAGCTACTCATTTTCCCACCCACCGCCAGATTCGTATAATGAATCTGATCATAACCGTAGCGGGCTTTGAGATCGTCGACGACCCGCATTGGATAGGACGGAGCGAAAGGTTCCGCGCCGGTTCCCAGCGAGGAGGCCTGCGCCCCGACTGTGATGCTGTCGCCATAGAAGGTGACGTTCAGCGGAATCTGCGCCTGCATTCTGCTCAAGGCGACGGTCAGCTTCGACGACCAGACATCTTCCATCAGTGCAGCAAGCGAATTGGTGTGCGTATAGGTAACCACGACATCATAGGCGTTGTGTTTCCAGACTCCACCGGGGGAATAAAAAACCGCCCCACCGGCATCCGTGAAACGATAGAACGTATCGTCTTTCTCTCGGGCATAGTAATCCAGCACCGGAATGTCCGAATCCGGAGTCAGCGTAATCAGGCCGTCCGCCCCAACGGAGTAGTCGATCCCCTCCTCGAACGTCTGCGTTCCGTTGGCCCGCTTGACACTCAGTACGTCCACCGGAGCAAACAGCAATTGGGCGCTGCGCGGCTGCAGGTCGGAACAGAACACCACCGACTCATCCTCCATGGTCTGCAGGGCGGCATCCGCCTGTTCTGCAAACGCAAAAATAAATGCCATGATCCATTCCATCAGAATCTCCTCGCTACTTCGTCCCGAAACCCGGTTGGGTTATTTCATGATCAACTCGCCGCCGGTCGACACCTCCGGACGGGGATCTTGCGGCGGGAGTGCTGGATCAAAATCGGGATTGGGAGTCGGCATCAAGGCGTCGCAGTCATCCAGCCAATCGAGCAGCTCTTTTTTCATCGCTTCTGTTTTTTCCGGCATCCCGGCCGCCAGATTTCTGGTTTCGCCGAGGTCGTTTTGGAGGTCGTAGAGCTCGCATCCCCGGCCATAGAAATAGATGAGTTTATAGTTCCCTTTCCGTATGGCGGACGCAGGCCAGCCCCAATGCGGATAGTGCCAGCATAGCGTGTCTCTCGCCAGCGACTCGCCCTTGAGCAGCGGCAGTAAACTCCGCCCATCGAGCAGTTCGGGGGCGTCCGGGGAAATCCCGGTCAGCTCAAGAATCGTCGGCAGGATATCGGTGGTAATCACCGGTTCGCTGATGGTCCGGGCCGGTGCGGAGCCGGGCACATAGCAAAACGCCGGCACACGGATGCCGCCCTCGTAGAGCCAGGCTTTTTCTCCGCGCAGCGGGGAAACCCGGGTCAGGCGCTGGCCGTTAACCTTGCGTCCCTTTCCTCTTTTCGTATGCCGATCAAAGACAACCGGCCCATTGTCGGCCCAGAAAAGTATGGCTGTATGATCCGCCACGCCCGCTTTTTCCAGCGAGGTCACTACACGGCCGACCAGATCGTCCAGCCCTTTCAGCAGCGCCGCGTATTTCAGGGAAACATCCGTTGGCGCGCCTTTGCTCTTATTCACAAAATACTGGAGGTTTTCCGGGATCGGTTCGTACGGGCCGTGAACCGAATAGGGCGTCAAATACAGAAAGAAGGGATCGGAGCGATGATCCGTAATGAATGCTTCGGCCTCCCGGCCGATCCGGTACGTTAAATGTTCGCCCGGTACAACGTTCGGATAATTCACAGGATCATACGGCGGATGATAGGAGCACCAGCCGCTGTCCTTCGTCGCACCGAGCGTCACGTCGAACCCCTGCTCTTCGGGCATGGTACCACCAAAGGCCAAATGCCATTTACCGATGCAGGCCGTGGCATATCCCTGCTGTTTCACATACTCGGCAATCGTTTTTTCCGAAGACGGAAGTCCCAGCGGCGTGAGCGGCGGCTTATACGGTGAACAGGCCGGCCAGGGTGCCTTCATTTCGCCGAAGCCTCCGTTTCTCTTCGTCCGCTCTTCCATTCTGGGCGTTCCTGCATTGGTGATTCCGGTGCGGGCCGGCGACTTGCCGCTAAGGAGTGCAGCACGGGTCGGCGAACAGACCGCACCGTCCGAATAGGCGTTGGAAAAGATCATGCCTCGTTCAGCCAACCGGTCAATATTGGGCGTTTCAAAAAAAACAGCGCCGTTGTATCCTACATCCTTCCATCCGAGATCATCGGCAACAATCACCACAACATTCATCGGCTTTGCCTGGATGGCAGCTGCCGCTCCACCCGCCACCAGGATGGCGGCCGCGAACGCTCCTCTGCTCATAATATTCATAGTAGAACCCGTTCCCATACAACTGCTGTATTCAGTCCTGCTTAACCTTGTTGATGGTAGCCTTGTACACCTTCTTCTTTGAGGTGTCGAAGGGGTCGGGAGAATAGGTTTTCAGCGCATAGTCACCGGTCTCTTCCATAAACTTCCCAAGCCGGGCATGCAGTTCCCGCACCATCCCCTCATATTCCGGATGGTCGAACAGGTCCCGCTTTTCCAGCGGATCGTTTGAGAGATGAAATAGCTTATTTTTCCAGCGCGGGTCGTTGCACCACTCGTATTTCCATTCCAGGGTTCGGAAAACCCGTTGATTGACAAATCCCTCCCAGCCGCGCTCAGAGACGGTATAGTCCCGCCATGCCGGCAGGTCCGGATTATTGATCAGCGGCCGTAGCGAGATCCCGTCAATATTCTGCGGAGCCGGCTGACCGGTATAGTCGAGGATGGTCGGCTGCAGGTCGATGCAACTGACCGGCTTGCTGATCACCGTTCCGGCTTTGATTTTACCCGGATAGCGCATCAGCAGCGGAACGCGCAGCAGCTCGTCGTACTGCCCCATGATGCGCTTGCCAACGCAGCCGTGCCCTCCGACCATGTCGCCATGGTCGGAGGTGAAAATCACCAGCGTATCTTCCGCGAGACCCAGCTCGTCGAGCTTGGCGAGAATTTCGCCGATGTAGTCGTCGATCATGGTCACGAACCCATAGTTGAGCGCCATGAACTCGCGGATTCCGGCCTCGCCGATTTTCTGCCCGTCGCGCCGCGCGCGGCTGTCCTTGTCATTATCCTGGGTGATGGCATCCTGATTGTCGGGCAGTGGAATGGCATCGCGGTCGTACATGCTGTAGTAGGGTTCGGGAACAAACAGCGGTTCATGGGGCGGATGGTATGAGCAGGTGAGCATCCACGGATCGTCCCCGAGTTTTTCCATGGCCAGCATCAGCTCGCGACCGAAATACTGCTCGCGTTTGATGTCAACCGGCATATTCAGCCGCCCCATCTGTTTGACGGCGCGCATTTCGGGCTTCCCGTAGATATCGGCGGAATGGTTCACATTCTTCGGGTTGAAATCGAACGGGGCCACCAGCCCGAGTTCCTCGAGCTTTTTCATGCGCTCGGGTTCGTACTGTGCGCGATATGACTCAAAAAATGCCGGCCAGTTTTCATAGCACTTCAGGCTGCTGTTGCAATGCCATGGCTGGAGAATATACGGCTTGGAACGGGTGTTGTCTCCAAAGAGGTGAATTTTTCCCCAGTGCAGGGTTTTGTAACCCTGCTCAAACAGGATGTTCTCCGTAGCCGGCGTGCGCTGTGGATCGAGGGAAAACTCGATTGTATTCTGGTTCACATTGTTTTCAACCAGATGGTGGTGGGGGTACAGCCCGGTCATGATCGATGCCCGGGACGGTGAACAGAACGGTGTGGTGACAATGCAGTTCTCAAAGCGGGCGCCCTCGCGGGCGAGACGGTCGAGGTTCGGTGTTTTTATGAGCGGGTTGCCCGCAGCCCCCAACAGACTGAACGTGTGCTCATCCGACATTAGAAACAACACGTTGGGCCGCCGTTCAGCCGCCTGGGTGAACCCCGCCATCGTCAGGCAGGCCAGCGCTCCGCATATGGCCGAAATAAAGTTGTGTCTTTTCATGATCACTTTCCTTTTGCAGACAGTTGAATATATCCGAAGCTTTCCGGCGGCATCGCTACCTTGCCGTCCGCAATCTCCAGCGGTTCGCCTTCCCGCAGGATCCGGCTGGCTGTTACGGCCCGGTCAAAGCAAACTCCTGCTGACAACGCAGCGCCCTCAACGGCGGCCGACACCGTCCGAATGGACTTGTTAACGTAAAAGAGCTTATCGCCGATGACGATGGAGCGAACCAGCGCCGGGTCGGATGAGACACAGTTGACCACCCGGTCGCCCGGCTCGGTGTTGCGGGTCAGCAGTGCAGCTGCATAGAAAGAGGGGCGCAGACGGTTGCCCTCATATTCCCACAGCCCATAGGTCATCAGCTTATTGCCATGCACATCGTTGCCGGTATAGGGCGCGTAATACATTTCGTACATGGTCCAGACGTTGAAACCGGAGACGCCGAATTCAAACCCCTCCAGCATATAGTCCATCAGCTGGATGGCGTAGTCGTACTCCTTCATGTAGGGATTATTGATCGAAGAAACATCGCGCCCGGCAAACCCGAACTCCGCCATGATCATCGGCTTGCGAACCGGCATGGAATCCAGCAGGGCGGTCCGCTCCCTGAAAAAGTCGGTTTTATGCTGAGGGTTCCACTTCGGGAACCTCGGATACTGGTGCGATGCAAACACATCGACCGAATCAAAAATATCGGAGTTGGTTACGCACCGTTTAAACCAGGCGAAATTGTTGCCGTCGTCTCCACCGACTACACTGAGATTGAGGCCGCGTGCATCAAATTCTTTTTGAAGGTTTTTGCAGAACCAGGCGTAGAGCTCAAAGCTGCCACCCTGCGCCGCGAAAGAGATATTGGGTTCATTCGACAAGGTGAAATAACGAATATGATCGAAGCCCTTTTCTTTGATGAGATGCTCCATCAGATCGGCGTAGGCATTCAATGTGCGCTGCGGCTGATCCCACATATGCCCGAAGCGTTCAATATTCCATTCCACACAGGTGATCTCCACCGTCGTTCCCAATTCTTTGTACAGCGAAAGCATTTTATATTTGCTCTGCATCAGATCGGTGTCCCAGTTGAACGGGGCATCTTTCTTTGCCGGATCTGAAAAATATCCGAATGGCATCCATTCACCGATCCAGACAAACATGCGCACAAAATCCGGCTCCAGCCAACGAATCTGCCGCTCGCAGACCGCCAGATCTTCGTCGGTCCAGCCGTGACTGCGGTTGCCCTGGGTATGGGCCCATCCATCATCCTCGGCCCCGACCCCGAACAGCGGCAATTCGTGCGCTTCGGAAGCGATCGCCAGTGTGACCTCCGTTCCGTCCTGCACCTGCTCATCCATGGATAGTTCACGCCAGGTTGCATTCCTAAAGAACGCCTCGCCATGGCCATGAAGGATCAGTGAGATATCCGCCAGAGCCGTCCCGGCCGGAGGCTGGAGCCGAACCGTAACGGTATGCCATTCGCCGTCCGGCTCAAGATACGGCGCATTTCCAAAGGCGAGACGCTTCCCTCCCCCATTTAAATAGTTGACTGCGATATAGGGTCCGACACCGCCATCGGCAACGGGACATTTAATTTCCGCGCTCAGTTCATACACCCCGTCGGGATCTTGCATCGGAACAGTTTGGGCAAACTGTACAAAAGTCACTTCTCCCGGGCTGCGGTAATTCAGCCGCAATGCTGGAGTCCCCTGCTCCTCAACCACGCCTCCCTCGAAATACTCCGAATCCGTATTCACGGGCCGCCAGCTGGCAGTTCCATCGCTGAAATCATGATTCTTCAACAGATTGGCATTTCCACCCGCATGTACCGGCATCAACAACAACGCACTTACCGCACTTAAAACGGCGTAAAATATGCGATTTTTCATCATTTGTTATCCTTCGTTAAAAAATTTAATGCCACCGGAATGGACACCCGCTCCGTTCCTGCCTGCATCTCCCGGGTAAACTGGATGAAGAGACTGACACCCACCAACAGCAAAAAAGGTTCCCACGTACTTTTTTCGAGTCATAAAAAACCGCATGCATCAACGTCCCTGTGCATAAGAACTATGTTAAAAGCAATCCCCCGACACAGATCAGGGGAGTGGCACAAAAAACATCCTGTTTGAAACCCGTTCAGCCTACATGGAAAACCGCCTTTTCAGAAAGAGCAAAACCCCGCAGCTTGACATAATGAGCCCCATCGCCGCCGGCTCCGGAATTACAGAGAGCACCAGACTGTTGGAATCCGTATCGTTCAAGACGGTAAAATCAGCACCGGTGTAGCCGGCCACGCCGTCGGCATTGATACTCCAGGCGGTTGAATCGAATCCGGAAAGGGCGCCGTAGGTCATCAAAACCATGTCCTGGCTGAAATCCGCGCCCCCCAGATCGTCGAGCTTCAGCGAGATGGTTCCGCCGGCAAACGCGAGGGTGTCCAGTACGGTGATCTGATCCGATCCCGATCCATCAGCTTCGAAATCGATAACCGCTCCGTCAGCAAGGCTCAACGACTGGTTCAACCCGATCTCAAAGGTTCCGATCTCTGACTGACCTTCCCCGGCGGACAGCAGTCCCCCGGCACCGATACTGACGTTTTTTCCGGCCGCGCCGCCGGTCAAGGTTCCTGCACCGAACAGACTGGCATTGTTGTTAATACTCAACACATCCGCATTCACTACATGTTCATCGGCGTTGGCCTGCAAAATCAGCGTGGCACTGTCGGTTCCGTTGCCGACCGAAAGATCGCCGTTCCACGCCATGTCGTTTACTTTCAGCGTACCGCTGTTGAACGCAAACGTCATTCCAGCGCTTCTCGTTGCCATCTGTCCGGCCACATTCACGGTTGCTCCGTTGAGACTGGCATCGAAGGTACCGCCCACCGTTCCGCCCAGCAGAAAATCCCGGCTGACATTCACCGTACCGCCATTTGCATTGAAGGTTCCAATTCCGGCACCATCCATGTCCAGATCCCTCACATTGAGCGTTCCGGATGTGATCGCAGCATCGCCCACCCCGCCGGCAGCATTACCGACAATCAAGCTGGCATCCGTACCCACCGTTCCGCCGGACTGCGTATAATGCCCGGTGGCCGCACTGCCGATGATAATGTTTCCGGCCGAGTCAAAGGTTCCGCCGGAAACCGTCAGGGTTCCATCCGCATTGGTTTTCTGCCCGACCGTGACATTCCCGACCGAAACCGCTCCACCCGTCTGCTCAAAGGCACCCACACGGTAATTCAAAAAACCCACCAGCAACGTTCCGCCGGAGGTCAGCGATCCGCTTTCAACCTGCAAGGTGGGGCCGAAACCATTGCGTCCAACTTGCACCAGTGAGGCGGTCGCATCCTGAGTGGCAATCACAACGGTAGACTCACTGTTTTTGATTAACGCCGTGGTTCCGCTGGCAGGCAGCGTTCCGCCCCAATTGGCCGCATCAAACCAACTGTATGTCCCTGAATCGGTTGGCACCCAGCTCACCGCCAACGCCGATCCGGCAACCATTACCAATACTCCCGCCATCCATTTTTTCATAACCTTACTCCTTATTAGTCCCTTTGCATGTTCGCTCCAGGCATTATTGCGAACAATGCCCGTCCTGATATTAATTTCATGAACCATACTGACCGCTGTTTACTTGTTATTCGCTTTACGGGCGTTGCCTTCCGGATCGCCCATGATCCCCCGCTTTGGAAGTTCGGTGCATTACTACTCGACCATGACTTTGTAGAAAACGTGCGCCGCATCAATAATGTTGGTCAGACTGGTAACCGTAGCGGGCAGATTTGTCTCAAGCGGAATAAAGCCCAACTGCAGGTCTGTAGAATAATAAACGCCGTATTCAAGCCCCCCGTAGTCTTGCGTAGTTGTCCAGTTGATCACATCCGATCCAGTCCCGATTTCACCAAAGGTAATGGAAGATGCCGGAGGAGCATCCTCCGACAACACCAATCGACCAGCATCCGGGTAGTTTACAACCCAAAGTTCGCCCCCCCCGATCCCGGAGGTATCCACCTCCCAGTTCACCGTCTCGAATCCGATCAGGTTACCATAGGTCAGTAACACCGGTTCCTGGCTGAAATCAGCACCGCCCAAGTCGGTCAGTTTCACGGTAACAACAGCATTGCTGACAAATGAAAGGGTATTAGACACGGCGATAAGGTCTGCATCGGAACCCGTGGCCTCAAACTCGAGCGCGGATTGGTCGCCAAAGACCAGCGCCTGATTCTCACCAATGATGAGGGTGCCGATCTGGCCGCTTCCCTCTCCGGCGGAGAGGGTGCCGCCGGTTTTCACACCGACCCGCTTACCTGCCGCCCCACCGGTAAGAACTCCGGCACCAAACAGGAAGGAATTGCTGTTAACCGACAGTACATCGGCATTCACCACATGCGTGTCTGCATTTTCCTGAAGGATCAACGAAGCTTCGTTAGTTCCGTTTCCAACAGAAAGATCGCCGTTCCATGCCATGTCATAGACCTTCATGGTTCCACTGTTGAATTCAAAGGTGGTTCCCGCTTCCTTTCGGAAGAGCTGCCCGCCGACCGTCAGGGTGCCGCCATTGATGATGTTGGTTACCATACCGTTCTTATCCAGGGTATACGTTCCACCAACATCAAGTGTTCCTCCATTGATTCGTAGCGTGGACAATGAATTCAGCCCAACGCCAATGGACATATCTCCCGCAACCGTGATCGACCCACCGGTCAACGTGACATCCGCATTCCCGTCCAGCCCGGATCCCAGCAGCAAATCAGTTCCGGCCGATACGCTGCCGCCGGTTTGCACATACGTCGTCTTGGCTTTTTTCCCCACGATCAGGCTTGTATCTGTAGAGAACGTCCCGCCGGAAACCGTCATTACCGAAGCACAGTTTGCATCGCGCGAGACTTGCAGACTCGCCACAGAAACATCCCCGCCGCTTTGGATGTAGCTGGCTTGACGATGGTTTGAATATCCGAGAAGCATAGCTGCACTGCCGGTCAGAGACCCGCTGTTGACCTGCAGATTTGCCCCCGCGCCATTCAGCCCCACATAAATGGTGGAAGCGACAGCATCTCCATCAGCAACCACAGCGAGGTTGTTAACAAACAGAGAAGCGGCCTGTTCCGACCCATTTGTTGGCACCGCCCCCACCCAGTTGCCTGCATCAAACCAATCCGTCGAAACCGCACCCGTCCAATCCGATGGAAACGCTGTTCCGGCAACCAACACCAATACTCCTGTGATCCATTTTTTCATCTACTTCCACCCTTAGTCTATACTTGTCATCCCATCCACTATTGTTCGTGTTTCATTTATTTACGAACAATTTATTTCACAACACCGCTTGCATGTCAAACAAAAGATAACTGGATATTCACCCGATTAATGGGTAGCGAGATTCAGCACCCGGTCATTTAATACGATCGCCGGCATTACCCGCCATCTGCACTCACAAAACTGATAACAAAGGGCATTTGCTCTTTTCCTCTCAACCTTTGAGCCTCTTATGGCTCCGGTTAAACTCCTCTTTTGTGCCAGAGAGTGTTCAGCAGGATTTTGAGAGCACCAAAATCAGCCGAATGCCGAACAGTTCTCCCGCTATCCACAAACCGAACAGTCTCATTGGCTCCCGTGAGAACGAAAATCGAAATCTCCTGCTCGAAAGGCAGCAGCCGGCAACCCGGCTCCGTTCATCAGATTAGGGGAAGCCAGTTTGTGCCAGGCAAAGCGAACGGCGACCGGCGCGGCAATTTCCACCGAATGCAGCATAACGCTGTTCCCGTCGATTTTGGCTTCAGCCGACTTAAATATGCCGTCCGCCCCGGCAACCTCAAACCAGTCCGGGGCTTTCCCGTCGCGCGTGGTCAATCCGTCGGCGGAACCAAAGGCAACCTTCAGCGTTCCGCCGTCCTTTTCCAAGGTTTGGAAAACCGGGCCAGCGCTGACCAGATCAAAGCCATAGGTGTTGTCCAGCGCCAAGAGCGCGAGGCGGGTTCCCGGGGTGGACTTATCCTTCGGATGTATATTATCCGGCGAATAGCCGTCGTTGATCACCGCCATGCCGGTATTCGGGACGCACTGCATAATCCGGGACTGCGCCTCCCACATGATCGGCAAAACGCCCGGATCCTCCTTGCCGAAATGAAACGGAGCCACCTGGACAAAGTAGCAGGGAAACTCGTAGCCCCACAGCTTGCGCCAGCCGCCAAAAAGAGCCTTGGACTTGTCCACATAAAGCATGCCCTCCCGATGATTGGCTCCTCCCTGATACCAGATGGCTCCGCGGATCGCGAACGGGATGTGGGCATGGATCATCCCATTGTAGAGAGCGGTCGGGAACTGCCGGTCGGCATTCGGATTCGCACCGAGCTTCGGCATATGCCGCACCTGGTCGCAGATGGAGGCCAACGATTCGATCCCCTCGAAGCCGCAAGGCGGCGTCCACGGCTCGATGCGCGACCCGCCCCAGCTGCTGAGCAACAGCCCGACCGGCACATCCAGCTCCTGCAGCAGCTTCCGCCCGAAATAATAGGCCACCCCGGAAAAGGAGGCCGCGGTTTCAGGCGAACAGACCGCCCACTGCGCATCGACCTGCTCAACCGGTTTATCGGAAAACAGCTGCGGGGTTTTGTACAACCGTATCCGCGGATGGTCGGCCGCCGCAATCTCTGCTTCGGCATTGTCGGCGCCGCGCAGCGGCATCTGCATATTGGATTGGCCGGAGCAGAACCAAACCTCTCCAACGAGGACGTCGGAGAATTCCCGATTGATGATTTCCAATTGATGTTTGGAGGAAATTCTCAATATCCGCGATCCGGCAGAAGCCGCCAGCGGATCGAGATCGACGCGCCATTTCCCATCTGTTCCGACCGTTGTGGTTTTCGTTTGCGCGGCAAATTCAACCGTCACCGACGAACCGGGTTCCGCGGTTCCCCAGACCGGAACGGGCCGCTCGCGCTGTAGGACCATGTGGTCCGAAAAAACCGACGGCAGCTCCAGCGAGCCGCCAAACACGGCAATCGGGATCAGAGGCCATATAACAGAACTTATTTTCACGCACACCCTTTTCTACGGAAGCTTTTGAATATGGACTTCATCGAAAACCGCCCGGGTTTTAAATGAAACGACTCCGCAATAGCCTGATGCGTATGAGGTTCTGACCACATCGGTCATCTTGCGATTATTGACATAAATAGAAATCGTATCGCCCACAACAGTCACTTTGAGGGTGATTTGTGTATCGAGCGGACGGAACGGCATCATCACGGCGGCCTCGGTGGTCAAGGTGGAGGCATCAAACAGGCGTACCTCGCCGCCGCGATGGATAAATACGGTATAGCCACTGTCAAACGGCCCGTCGCCCGGATTGGTTTTGCGGAACTGCACGCCAGCCCAGTTTTGGTTGGCCCGCAGAATAATATCCGTTTCCATGCTGAAATTGGTCACAACCAGACCGTCAATCGTGCCGAACCGGGCGGCGGCCGTGTCGCCCTGATACAGTGCTTCATCGCCCGTCAACACCGTCCAGTCCCCGCCGCCCGACAGCGTCCAGCCGGCGGAATCCCCGTCGCTGAAGGTGTCGGAAAAATCAGGTTCCTCCAGCGGCCAGTCCAGCAGCGAGGGGCTCAACTTTGAATAGATCTGCTTATACGGCTCAATGGCGGTGATCACATCCTCGTCAAAGCCTAGGTTTTCATAGGCGAAGAACAAAACACTACGGAATCCGCGATCCAGCAGCAGCTGGCGCTGCTCATGCATATCGATCGAGACCAGTGAGGGGGAAACGCCTAAATAGCAACTGGATGCCGGATAGTAGTCGGGATCGTTTCGCTGCGCGCCGAACTCAAAGGCGACCAGCGCCTTGTCGGTCACCGTGTCCAGCTGGCAATCATCGATCATCGAGGCCAACAGACGCCCTTCCGCTCCAACGTCCCGCCAGGGATAGACATGCACATCGACCAGATCCAAGCCCGGCGCCCCGGAATTAAAGAGCGGCGCAGCCAGCGCAGGATGATTGTTGTAGTAGTCGGAGGCCATGCGGATTCCATTGGTGGTGTAAAGCCCGGGAGACTGCCCGATATCCCCCTGATACAAACCAACCGTCACCCCCGTCAGCGCATCGGGGTCCACACTTTTTATGGCCTGTCCAACCTGATCCGCCCAGTAAACCACGCCGTCATTGAACAGCCCCTGGCGGTCGGCATCCGAACTCATGTCATAAGATTGCCCGTTCGGCCCGTCAACAAAACCGGTTGTTTTTGTAAACGGCTGATAGTTCGCCTGTGCCCGCACCTCGCCGCACATCAGGTTGCAGAGAATATTTGATAACAAGCCCTCATCCTTTTCTTTAATATAGCCAAGAATGCAGCGCCAGCCCTCCATACGGGTCTGCAGCTGCGCCTCTGTACCCCAGACGATATTGCGCTCAGCATAATCAGGATTGAACGCATACTGATCACGAATCGCATAATAATAGGCGGTCGGCGGCGTATTGTTCAGAACAGGAACCACATAGATACCGTGCCGGCCGGCGCGCGCCATAAAATCAATGAAATTATCCATATACACCGGGTCCACCCCGCTGACTGAATTATCCGCCCTGCCTCCAAATCCGGTTGGCATCACCACCCCGGCCATATTGGTTGAAGCAACATCATTGGAAAAGAACACCCGGATGGAGTTATAGCCGAAACGCTCCATGTCGGTCAGCACCTCCTCCCAACGGTTGGTATCGTAGAACTCGGGCGTAAACAGTGAGTGCTTACTTCCCAGATAATCTTCATCCTGTGCCGAATTCGTATGGCTGAATCCGATCGGAAAAAACTCTTCCCCGGTCTCTGTGTTGCACAGAATCGCGCGACCGACCGCGTTGGTGGTCAGGCCGATTCTGGGCAGATAAGCATCCTCATACCCCGTCGGATCACTCATCTTCAGCAGAAAAATAAATGATAACATTCCAACCGGCGCCCCGCGCCCGCTGCCAAACAACCGGCGCCCCGCAGCCCGGACCCTCAACTTCCACCTATACAGAAACATTCCAACGCCCCCGACCCTCTCCCGCATCCCACCAAGACTCATCTCCACGCCTCCTGATCGTCGACGGCTTGCGACCGCTCCCGGCCCGGATACAAGGCAAATAACGCAGGCCACTCATTATCAGCAGCAGTGGAAATACCCTGAATCCCGCAGCGAAAGGCACCTCCCCTCGACAAGACCCGCCCGATCCGACAAATATATTCGTATGTCTCACATTCATATTGTTTGCTTTTATTTCATTATCGAACATTTAATGTCAATGTCATTTGCAACAATCCGAAGAAGTAAGTTGGCTTTTATACCGATATTTACTTTACATATAATACATAACATACCGATATCATCACATCTCCCACATCCCTCTAGTTCGATTATTATCAATTTAAGAACAGTTATAATTTGATATCTTCCATTCGATATCTTAACTTCTCGCTTATGAAAAGTCTGCCTGAAAAAATCGCTGCAAACATAACCCAGGAAATCATCACTGGAAACCGCCTGTCGAAAGGCGATCGGCTCCCTACCTTCCGGGAAATTCAGAAACTGTTCGAGGTCTCGACCTCGACCATCAATCAGGCATTTTCCATCCTCGAAAAAGAAGGGTTTGTGGAGTTAAGACGCGGCAGTGGATGCTTTGTCAAACGCATCCCCGAAACCAGAAAGCGCCTCGCCTCCAGCCCCGCGCAGATCTGTGCTATTTTCCCGAATTTCTCCACACACTCTTCCGCCTTTCACATCTACCAGGGGATCGAAAAGGCAGCACAACAATATGGCTATAGTGTAACCATCAACAGCAACACGTCCTACGAGCAGGAAAAAGAACAGGTATTGGGACAAATCAAGGCCGACGGGGGCGCAACCATCCTCTATCCGATGCCCCGGACGGTGAAACAGTTCCGCACCGACTACCTCAAGCCCCTCCCACCGGACAGCCCCCTGATTCTGCTGGATATCTGCTATCCGGAACAAAACAGAACCTCGGTTGTCTTTGACAACTACCAGGCCGGCTACGAAATTACCCGGCGGCTCATTCAGGAAGGGCATTCCAGAATTGTCTTCAAGCGCCTGAAAAGCCGCGACCGGGAATTCTACCACCGCTCCAACGATGACCGCTTCAAGGGCTACATGGCCGCACTGAAACGAGCCGGACTTCCCGTATTCCCGGAACTTTACTGGAGCGAGCAGTTCACCACTGACACCCGGTCCCCGAATCCCCAATTCAGTCAGGAGTTTCTCAAGGAGTGGGCGAATACACCGAAATCATCGCGCCCAACTGCCGTTATCACACTGGAAGACATGCATGCAGCCACGCTGATTAACACAGCCATAAAAATGGGTATCGAAGTGCCGAACGACCTCAGAATCATCGGGTTCGACAACCTGCAAACCGCACAGGCCATGACTCCCGCCCCCTTCCCGACAACCGCACCGGACTTTCACCAAATGGGATCCCTTGCCGTTTCAATCATGGATCGCATCCTCAACGAAGGCCCGCAGACCGCCGTTCAGTACATGCTTCCAGTTCCGCTGAAATGGACTCCGGCCCCCTGAAAACTTCCATGAAAAACCGGCCGATCGCATCCAGTTCCAATAGCTCCCTGCCGCGCTACCAGAAACTCGCATGGGGAGCTGGCGGACTGACCAACGACCTGATCAATGCCATCGGCGTTCTAGCCATCCCGATCTACGCTATTGCCATGGGAGTGAACCCGGCCTGGATCGGATTGGCCCTGGCCGTCCCGCGTATCTGGGATGCCTTCACGGATCCGCTCATGGGCCACATTTCGGATAACTTCCGAAGTCGATGGGGCCGCCGACGCCCCCTGATCCTGCTGGGATCCGTCCTGCTAGGTATCACGTTCCCCCTGTTGTGGCTTCCCTCTCCGGCCTGGGGCCCCGCACTCAAAACGGCCTGGTTCCTCATCATGCTGATCGCGTTCTATACCGCCTTCACCATCTGGAGCGTACCCTGGAACGCACTCGGGTTTGAGCTGACATCCGACTACAACGAACGCACCCGCGTCCAAGCCTGGCGGGCCGCCATTGCCACACTGGCCGGCTGGATTGTGCCCTGGGCCTACAAACTCTGTTTCATCTTTAATAAAGACGAAATCATAGGTGCACGCTATGTCGGCCTGCTCATCGGCCTGATCCTCGCATCAACCGGCATCCTGTCCGCCCTGTTCTGTAAAGAACAGGACCGGGCTCAGAAGCAGGAAAAAATCAAGCTGGGTCCGGCCTTCGCCTGCACCCTGAAAAACAAACCCTTCCAGCTCATCTGCGCCGGTGTGGCGCTTTTCATCGCAGGCGTTTTTCTGGTTCAGCCGATGGCACTGTATGTCAATATCTACCATGTCTTCGACGGCAGCCGCGAAGCCGCCTCCACCATCAGCGGCATGGGCGGCATGAGCGGTGCCATCATGGCCCTGCTGGCCGTTCCGCTCATCTCTTTCATCGCCACCCGCTGGGGCAAAAAAAAGACGCTCATTCTCGGAATGGCCATCGCCGCCGCCGGCTACCTTTCCCAGGGGTTCACCTACAACCCCGCCAACCCCTACCTCGAAATCATCTCCTTCTGCACCATCGCCCCGGGCGTCGCTTTTATCTGGATCATCCTGCCCTCCATGCTGGCCGACATTTGCGATGTCGACGAGCTCCAGACCGGGCTCCGCCGTGAGGGCATGTATGGCGCCGTCTACGGTTGGCTGCTGAAAATCGGCGTCACCATCGGCCTGTCACTCAGCGGTTTCGTTCTCACCATCGCCGGCATCGTTCCCTCTCAGGAAATCCAGTCCCCCGAGGCCATCCGCACACTGCGCATCCTCTTTTCGCTGGTGCCCTTCACCTTCACCCTGGCCGCCGCCCTGCTCATGGCGCGCTACCCGCTCACAGAAGAACGGGTCAACGAACTCAAACAACAACTTCAAAACAAACATGACGCTGAAACAACAATTTAGAACCCCCGGCATCGAATGGCGCGGCAAGCCGTTCTGGAGCTGGAACGGCAAGCTGGAAAAGAATGAATTGCTCCAGCAGATCGACGTGCTCAAAGAGATGGGCATGGGCGGGTTTTTCATGCACTCGCGCACCGGTCTCGAAACCGAATACCTAGGCGAAGAATGGTTTGAGCTCATCAACACCTGTGCCGACTACGCCGAGTCGATCGGACTCGAAGCCTGGCTCTACGACGAAGACCGCTGGCCCTCCGGCCTTGCCGGCGGCATCGTTTCCCGACACCCGGAATTCCGCCAGAAAGCCATTCTGATGGAAATCGATCCGGAAGAACCTCGCGAAAATACCGTCGCAGAGTTTTCCTGCGAACTGGACGGAACCGTCTGCACACAGCTCGGCACCGGCACCTCCCTGTTGCGCTTTTCCATCATCGAACAGGGCACCAGCGGCTTCTATAACGGCTACACCTACATCGACACCATGAACCGCGATGCCACGGAAGCCTTCCTGGCCTCCACTCACGAAAAATACGCCGCACACTGCGGCGACCGCCTCGGAAAATCCATCAAAGGCATTTTTACTGACGAGCCGCACCGCGGCGCGCTGCTCGACGGCTTTTCCATGTACATGGAAAACGGCGAACAAACCGCCCCCTACACCCCGGCCCTTTTCGACGAATTCCAAAACCGTTTCGGCTATGATCTCAAAGAAAAACTGCCCGAACTCTTTCTGCAGGTGGACGGCAGACGCATTTCGCAGGTCAAATGGCACTATGTCGAACTGCTCCAGCAGTTGTTCATCGAAAACTTTGCCGTTCCCTGCAACGCATGGTGCACGGAACACAACCTGATCCTCACCGGACACGTCCTGCACGAGGACAACCTGACCGCCCAGACCGCGATGAGCGGATCGGTCATGCGCTACTATGAACATATGGCCGCGCCCGGCGTCGATGTGCTATCCGAAGGCAACCGCAACTACTGGATCGTCAAACAGCTCAGCTCCGCTGCGCGCCAAACCGGCAAAACGCAGCTGCTATCCGAGCTCTACGGCTGCACCGGCTGGCAAATGGATTTCGCCGGGCACAAAGCCGTCGGCGACTGGCAGGCCCTGCTCGGCATCAACCTGCGCTGTCATCACCTCTCCTGGTACACCATGCGCGGCGAAGCCAAGCGCGACTACCCCGCCAGCATTCTGCACCAGTCCGCCTGGCACAAAGAATATCAGCACGTCGAAGACTACTTCGCCCGCTTCGGTCTCATGATGGCTCAAGGCGAACCCGTTTGCGACCTGCTGGTCATCAACCCCGTCGAAAGCGTCTGGGCACAGGTCTATACCGGCTGGTCCAAAGGACTCAACCTGCAGGACAAACACATCCAAACCCTGGAAAAGAGCTACCAGACTCTCTTCACCTGGCTGCTCGAAAGCCAGATCGACTTCGACTACGGCGACGAAGAGATGCTCTCCCGCCTAGGCCACGTGGAAAATGGCATCCTGAAGGTGGGATGCGCAGCCTACAACACCGTCCTGGTTTCCGGAATGGAAACCATCCGTGCGTCCACACTGGCACTGCTGAAACGTTTTTCAGAGGCCGGGGGTCGGGTTGTGTTTGCTGGTTCGCCTCCCGCATTCATTGATGCTGAAGAAAATGATTCGGCGATCCTGTTCGCGGAAAACTCCACGTTCATTCCGTTCAAAAAAAAGGAGATCCTGAATGTTGTTCCTGAGCCGCAGGCAACCGTTGATGCTCCCGACATATTCGGGTTGCTGCGAAAAACGGATGACGGCCTGATCTTCGCCGCGCTCAATGTCGATCGAGACGAACGGCGGGAGACCGCCGCAGTGCGCATTAAAACCGATCTTCCGATTGCGGAGTGGAACTGCGAAACCGGCAGGCAAACATCCGTTGAAACCTCATACTCCAAGGGATGGCAGACTTTCAATACGGACTTCCCGAAGGGGGGAAACAAACTCTATATCGCCAGCAGGAATTTCCAAGCATTGGAAAAAAGCGAAGGCGACTCCTTCAAAAAGTTCCACCCCCTGGAAGATTCCGGCCCGCTGGACTATACCCTTTCCGAACCCAACCTCTGCGTGCTCGACTTTGCCGAATATAAAATCGACGGCGACGACTGGAAACCGGAAGCCGACGTGCTGAAAATCGACCGGCTGATCCGCGAAGAGCACGGTATTCTGCGCCGCGGCGGCGAAATGCTCCAACCCTGGTTCACCGCGCAGCATGCAGTTAAACAACTGTGCGATGTCGAGCTGCGCTACACCTTCGAAATCGACACCGTTCCAGACCAAATCGACCTCGTCATCGAGGAACCCGAAAACTTCACCGTTGAATTCAACGGCCGACCGCTCGACCTGAATGTTTCCGAACCCTGGATCGATATCGCCTTCCACCGCATCCGCCTTCCGCAGGATCTTCCAATCATTGGAAAAAACGAAATCACGCTGAAAACCCGCTACAAAGAAAACAGCAATCTGGAAGCGGTTTATCTGCTCGGCGACTTCGGCGTACAGCTCGACGGAACCGTCCGGAAGATTATTCCAAAGGTTGGAAAAATCCGAATCGGCGACCTTTGCACTCAGGGCTTCCCCTTCTATTCCGGTGCAATCACCTACCGCATTCCGCTTCCCGCCGGTGCCAAAACAATCCGCTTGCCGGACTTCGGTGGTGCCTACGCCAAAGTCGGTGGAAAAGTGCTCGGATGGGATCCCTACGAAGCGGAAGTTTCCGGTGAATCGGTGGATGTGGAAATCGTCCTGACCCGCCGGAACACCTTCGGCCCGCTGCACGACGCAGTTCCCGACCGCATCCACAACGGCCCGGACCACTGGCTCACCGAAGGCCCCGAGTTCAGCCGCAATCCGGTTCTGATCCCCTCCGGCCTGCTCGCGCCACCGCTGTTCAGCACCGAGTGAACCGGATTCTTTACGAAAGGAGAAACCAATGAACCGACGAAATGTCCTGCTCATTTTCACTGACCAGCAGCGCTGGGATACGATTGCCGCCGGCGGCAATCCGTTCATTAAAACCCCCAACCTCGACAGGCTGGCTCGCGAAGGCACCCGCTTTGATGCGGCCTACACCCCGTCGCCGGTCTGCGTGCCGGCGCGTTGCTCCATGCACTACGGGCAGTATCCGCTGAATACCGGCTGTTTCGAAAACCGCTACGACATGCCCGCAGACCGCCCCAGCGTCACTGATGTACTCACCACCGCCGGCTACCGCACTCACGCCATCGGCAAACGCCATTTCACCCCGGACGCCAATGCGCTGCGCGGTTTCCAGACATTGGAACGGCAGGAGGAAATTGTATTCAACCTCGAAGACGATGATTACCTGCAGTATCTGCAGGAAAACGGTTGTGAGTACGCCATTGAACCGCACGGGTCACGCGGTGAAGCCTACTACATTCCGCAACCGTCCAGCGTGCCGCCCAAACACCACCCCACCCAGTGGATCGGCGACCGCACGGTAGCCTGGCTCGAAGAGAAAAAAGATGATCAGCCCTTCTATTTGTTCAGCAGCTTTGTTCACCCCCACCCGCCGTTTGCTCCGCCGACTCCCTGGCACAAACTCTACCGCGGCCCCGACATGCCGCTGCCGAAGCTTCCCGACAGCATGGAATCGCTCTACACGCATCCCAATCGGCTTCAGAACCGCTACAAAGGCCGCGACACCGGCCGCGATGTCGCGCTCGAACGACTCATCAAAGCCTACTACTGGGCATCCATCTCGTTCGTTGACTATCAGGTCGGCCGCATTTTCCAAACCCTGGAAAAAACCGGACAACTTGACAACACGCTCATCATCTTCGCCTCCGACCACGGCGAGTTTCTGGGCGACTACAACTGCTTCGGCAAACGCAGTTTCCTCGACTCCGCCGCCCGCATCCCGATGATCTGCCGCCTGCCCGGCTCCTTCGAGGCCGGAACCGTCTGCGACACGCCGGTGAGTCTGGTGGACATCATGCCGACCGCACTGGCCGCGGCCGGTGCTTCGGCAGAAAACATGGACGGCGAAAACCTCGCCGCTATCGCGGACGGCAGCGCAGAGCGCGACACGGTCTTCGGCCACTATGAAGGGGCTGACGCCGGCGTCTACATGGCAATCAACAAAAGCTGGAAATACATCTGGTCCGCCGCCGACCAAAAAGAGTTTCTGTTCGACCGCATCAAGGATCCGGAAGAACTGCGCAACCGCGCCTATAACGTGGCTTGCTGCGATGCCGCACAGACGATGCGGCAGTTGCTGCAGGACCACATCCGCACCCTGCCCGGCCACGAGGAAATCGTTGATGACAACGGTTGGATCGCCAAGCCGCCGTGCCCCCTTCCGGATGACCCTGATGCGGAGCTCATCGTACAGGATCCGCCCTGCTTCCTCGACCGCATGGAAATCCCCGGCTACAGCACTACCGAACAAGGCAAATTGCACCCATGACATCATGAGGAAGAAACAGTTGCTCAGTCTCCGCATCCAGCGCCGCCGTCGAGAGCAGCGCGCGCCCGAGGTCTTCGCCGATCCGGATCAGGGCGGATGAACGGAAGTGGATCCGGCGTCCGAGTCCGCCCCAATCGGTATAGCTTTCGCCGCCGCTGACGAGCGTGAAGTCATCAAAATCATACGCGTACTCATAGATGCTCGGCGTGCCGCCCGCGGCGAAACTGCGCACAAACAAAAACCGGGAGCCGTCATACGCCACACCTTTCCAGACATTGGAATCAAACGGCTGCGTCGGAAACATGCGGGCCGCCGTGTGTTCCGGATCGGTCGGATCGGTGAAGCGGTAGAGCCCCGACCCCGTTAACCCGGCTCCGCCGTACAGGCCGAAATATTCGCCATCAATGTTGATTTTGCTGATTGAGAGATCGATGTTCTTTTTTATATTCTCGATCAAACCGCGCACTCAGCTTTTTCACGAGGTCACGATTTTCAGGTTTAGCGGCGAGATTATCCATTTCCAGACCGGGACCCGAATGATCGTAGACCTCTTCACCCACTGTCGTTCCGTCACTCATCCGGCTCCATCGTGTATATCGATAGCGGTCTGTTCGCATACTGCGTCCCATGACCTCACCGTCACCCAGCCCTCTCGGGAACTGATTAAAAGCGACAGCATTCCACATTGTGGAGGGAGTCTCTAGAACCGGCAGAAAACTGCTGCCCTGAAGATTATCCGGAATGCTCAGACCGACAAATTCACAGAGAGTCGGGTAGAGATCAACCGTTTCCACCATGGCGTCTGTGACCGCGTCTTTTTTAATTCCCGGCCCGGCAATAATCAGTGGGATATGCGTGTCGATTTCGAAGTTTGTGTGTTTGCACCAGTCCCCGTACTCCCCCAACTTATACCCGTGGTCGCCCCACAGGACGATAATCGTGTTATTGTACAGATCCAGCTGCTTCAGCGCATCAACGAGCCGTCCGACCTGCGCATCGACGAAGCTCACACAGGCATAATATCCCTGGATCAGCTTGCGGGAATCTTCGTCCGGCATCAGTCCTTTGGCCGGCATGCCGTAATACTTCCGAAGCTCCCCGTTAATGGAATCCCAACTGGCAAATGCAAAGTGCTCGACATCGGGCTTGTCGGAAGACGGGATTTCAATTTGAGACGGATCGTACAGGTCCCAGTATTTTTTAGGTGCCACAAACGGCAGGTGAGGCTTCACAAAGCCGACAGCCAGAAAAAACGGCTGATCCTTCAGGGCGGTCATCCGCTCGATGGCATGCGTGGCAACCAGTGCGTCGTCATGATCCGATTCCGGAAGCGCAAATTCCGCCCAGGGAACCGGGATCCCTTCGCATCGGGGATACGTGGTCTGCAGCTCCGTCCGGTTTCCGGCCGAGATTTTTTCCCGCCCGGCAACCATCGCCTGTGGCAGCCAGGTGGGCCGACTCCACGACAGCTCATCATCGCTGTTTCCATGACCGGTATGATAGATCTTTCCCATTCCCTCCACGGCGTAGCCCGCCTGAATAAACCGCTGAGGCAAGGTCACAATATCCGGGGCCTTCGTTCGGAAAAAGGTGCCGAGGTCATAAATGCCCAGCCCGTCGGGCCGCACTCCGGTCAGCAGCGTGGTTCGGGAAACCGAACAAATGGCGAACTGGGTATAGGCCCGATCAAACCGAATTCCGTTGTTTGCCAGCGTATCGATGTTCGGGCTTTTTATCTGATGCGCGCCATAACAATTCAGCTCCGGCCTCAAATCGTCGATGGCAATGAAGAGAACATTTGGCTTTTGGGCCCCGTCATCGAGACGACCTTCGCTTCCCGGTTCCGGGAAGGTCTGAACGTTAAAGTGATCATAGCGTCCTGCCGGAGTGCGCCCCCCTGCCTGAAGACAATAGAACCCGGCATACCCGCCGGCGAAGGTAGAATCCACGGCCTCTGTTACGGTATTTAAAACAGTTCTTGATCCGGCTTCGGTAATCTCAAGTGAAATGGCACCATGAAGATCTGCTGAAATACGTAATGTATAATATTGATCGGCATGCAGATCCTGCGTCGTCGTTTGATCCGAAAGCACTGCACTGATCTTCCCATCAACACATTTGATAATCTGATACAGATTTCCATAGCTTCGAATGCGAGCCGCATAGTAGTTCGTCGGATTCTGATAATTGAAAACGACTCCGCCGTAGGCCCCCTTGAGCAGGACATCCGCCGAAAAGAAAAACTTAGTATCTAACATGATCTCTTCATTGTACAGCACCGCAGTCCGGTTCGGCGCAGAATCACATTGCAACTCAGAAGCATTGATCCGCCAAGTGGCACCCGCAACATCCGGCGCACTGTTTCTCCAACCCGCACCCATCACCGCCCCATTGGAGCTATAGTCTGTATTCGCCCGCGCGAAGTCATCCGTTAACGAGGCCCCGAGCACGACCGACGCCCCCATCATCATCACAGCAAGTGCTCTGTATACGCTCATACCATTCTCGTTACTTTTATATTTTCCACTGGACACACAACCGATCGGGCGCGTCGTTAATTTGATTTATAAACCGAATCCACCAGTCGCTGAACGCTGACATCAAGGAAGGCAAGCCCCTTCCCTGACTGTTGAGCGCAGGGATCAACCGTTATAGACAACACCCCGTCCCGGTCCATACGCTGCCGGTCGGGCTTGGATGCATCTTCGAAGGTATAATCCGGCCCGGCCAGCCGGGCGGTCCGCCACTCCGTCCAGTGATCCCGGCTCCTCGCCACATGGCAACGAATCCCTTCACCGCCGGTCTGGAAATAGATGATGACGGTGTCATCCGGCGCGACGACGATTGCAGGACGGGCATGATGTTTATATTTTTTCAGTATTTTGCTGCGGTGCCATTGGCCGGCATCATCCCGCCAATAGTGGAAATAATTCTGACGGGGCTGCTGCGATTCATCCATCCGGTCACTCATGGTCAGCCGGTTTTCAGGCTGATAGACCGTCTCCATCTGCAACATCGCCACATGGGGATTCCCTTTGGAGTCGAGAGCCATTCCACACTGGTTGATCACCCATGAAAACACCGGAATTTCGAAGACGACGATTCCTTCGCTGTCGATTGAAATCTGTTCGCCGCGGCAGGTGTCCGCAATCTGAACCCCTGCATTGTTTTTCCAGGTTCGTCCGTGATCATCGCTGTATGCATAGTTCAGGTCGTGATTCGAGGCATAGGTATGGCCCCAGCGTTTTGATTCGTCGGGGTTCGTATCCCGCTCACGCCAAATCCAGGTCAAATGCAGCCGGCCCTTTTGATCAAAGAGCAGTTCCTGAAGATACGCATTGCGCATCGTACTGCCCTGCTCGCCCCACTCGGCATAAAATCCTTCCCCGCTCAGGAGCCGGTCCGCGATCCGCGTCCATTTGCCGCTGGCTGCATCATATTCGTAAAAAACAATATCCCCGTCTCCCGAAATTCCGTCGCGGCAGAAAAAGTACAGATCTCCCTCGTGGCCATTCACAAAGCGGGGATACGTTACAGACGCCGGCTCCTGGTCCGCAATCGGTTGTTCGGGTTCAAAATCCGCGACGCTGATCACGCTGGGGGGTGCCGTGAGAAAGCCTTTGTGACTGCGCGTATAGTGCAGTTCGTTGTTGTGGTGATCCCAGGAGAGATGAAGCCGTCCATCGCCGGGACTGATGCCGAGCACGACATTGCGATGGCCGTCGAGTGAATATCGTTCATCATTGCCGTGTTTTTCAGCCAGGATATAGTTTCCGAAGCGAATCTGCTGGAACGCATCGGTCTTCAAATTGCGGCGCACCAGCGCCAGAACTCGATCATCATCCCAGTACAATGCATATTGATAATCCCCATAGCTGATCACTTTGTCCTGATCGAATGATGCCCACGAAACGGGCCAAACTGCATCATCGACTTTCAACACATGATTCGGCACCGCCTGCGGCGTTGCGGCGCACACCGCAACCAGACAAAACCCCATCAGAAATCCGCTGTAAATCCACTTCATAAATATGTGTTCCGTTCTATTTTTCAATCCATTGACGCAGGGTTTGTGCATCCTCCAGAAACTGCTCGGGGCTGTCCCCCCGGACAAATTCAAGCAGTGCGAAGCGATCTTGCCGAGGAGGCAGCGCAGCCAAATAATGCTTCCACTCCGTGGCTGCCTCCTGAAGAGGACGGCGCTCGATATTTTCACCCCAATTTCCACGAGTCGGATGAAACGCCCAGTTAAACACGTGAAGATTCATGATCCGCTCTTTGAATGTTTTCAGCCCCTGCAGGCGATACTCAAAATCAGACAGCCAGTAAATCGGCTGCCAATAGATGTACAGGTTGGGATGGTTTATTTCGTCCAGCAGCACCCGGGTCGCGGCATTGCTGTCCGTGAGCGAATTCATATGAAATTCGAGTGCGAGGCGCACGCCCGCCGCAGCGGCGGCATCCAAATCTCTGCGCAGTTTGTCGGCGAACTGTTGTCGATAGGTTTCTCCGGCCGCTTCGGAGGGGCGCGATCCGGGCCAGATGCGGATGGTGTCAGTCCCCAGCGCGAACGCCGCGGCGAGAACCGGCGCAAAATCCTGCTCCTGATCCTCCTCTTCAAGAACGCGGTAATAGGAACCGTACGACGAAACCTCGAGCCCCGCATCACGCGTGATTTCGCGCGCCGTTTTCGCGGCCGCCAGATCGCCGGGTTTCACATGGATATCACCGCCCCACTCCACAGCATTCAGACCCGCCTTTTTAACGAGATCCACAATCTGCGGAACATCAAACTGCCTGAATGTGACAGAACATATACCGGTTTTCATCATCATTCCTCTTTATAACTGGTCCGCTTCCACCTGATACCGCAGAGGCTCTCCCTTTTCGAAGCGTGAAAACTCTTCTATCATATAGTCCGCCATGCGCGCCAACTCACGTCCTTTTGACCCCGCAATATGAGCGCTCAGGCGGATATTCGGAAGAGAATAGAGCTCCGAACCGTCTGGCGGCGGCTCCTCGATCTGCACATCCAGCAATGCGGTCAAATCCGGGCGGTTTTTCATGACGCGGATCAGCCCCGCTTCATCCACCTGCCGCCCCCGGCCCACATTCATAAACACGGCGTTTGGAGGCATCTGCTCAAACAGCGGCGCATTCAGCACCCCGACATTATCATCACGGTCCGGAAACAAATTAACGACCACTGCAGAGGACGAGAACCCCTCAGCCAGCGACACGGCTCGTCGCTCGGCGCGCGATGGAATGAC
Organism: Pontiellaceae bacterium B12227; assembly: GCA_029432775.1. GTDB lineage: Bacteria > Verrucomicrobiota > Kiritimatiellia > Kiritimatiellales > Pontiellaceae > Pontiella. The sequence goes on from JAROAZ010000010.1 coordinate 156,453, forward strand.
GACGACCTCCAGACAGTGCTGCTTGAGCCACTTCTGGAGAAGCGCGGATATTCTGCCGTTGCCGAGAATGGATACCCGCTGCCGGTAGTTTCCAAATTTTTCAAAACAGCGTGTTCTCTGCTCATTCCAGACCTCTGCACCGGTCGGAACATTCTGAAAATATCCGGCCCCGGCCAATAAAATCTGGGCCAGCGCAAATTCCGCAACCGGCACCGCATTGGCCGATGACGCGCTGCAGACGATCACTCCGTTCTCTTCGAAGGGTGCGCGAAACGGCCGGGTTGCCCCGGCCGCATAAAACAGCACGCTGAGCTGTGGAAACTGCCGCACCTGTTCGCCGGTCAGCGGAAGCATGCCCCACGTTGAAAAGATCACCTGGAGATCCTGCAGCTTCCCGAGATGCTCATCCAGATTATCAGAGGTGATGATTTCAGGATAGAAGTCCGTTCGTTCCGCCAGCTGGTTGCGCTGATCCGCGGTATACACCGCGTTCACGGCCTGCTGCGCAGATCCTTCCGCGTTTCCGTTCACAAAAAATGCCGCTTTTATTTTCTCTGCCATCATCTTTTCCAAAAATTGATCTTAGGCCTTACGGGTCCGAAATTTCGCCACGCCCACCATGAACAGCCCGACAAACAGAATGAACAGACAAATACTGAGAATGCAGATTCGCCCGGAAAGCGGGTTGGGAATCAAAAGCAGCAGCATGAGAAGCAGCGAGGTGGCGATGGCGAGGATTCCGATCACCTTCAACTGATTGGTGTCGTTGGATTCCCCGACTTCTTTTTCGAAATCAACCGGGCGGTGCATCCGGGCATAAAACTCCTCACACCGGATTTTATACTCTTTCGGACTGCGTTTATAGAAGAGCGTCGAAAGCATAAATGCCGCCACCGAGGTAAAGAAAACGATGAATCCCTTCCCCTGATAGCTCAACCCCCACCCGAATACTTTATCCAGCACCGACGGGGCAAACCCGGCAAACATCGATGCCAGCACCGCCCACGATGCCGTCTTTTTGATGAACAGGCACAGTAGCATCGGAACCATAATGGGAAGAACCAAAAAGCCCATCACGTTGAGCAGAAAATCAAAAATGGAAAGCTCCCGCATACTGGAATAAAAGAGTGCCAGCAGCGTAATCGCCATACCGAGAAAAAATGTCGCCGCCTTCCCGGCCAGAATCTGCCGCTGATCGCTCCACTCCGCCCAGAGGAGCCAGCGGCGGAACACGGGGATGATATCGCGGACAATCATGGCCGCGTTGCGGTTCAGAGCCACATCCAGAGAACTGACCGATGCGGAAAACATCGCCACCACCATCAGCCCCATCAGGCCAGCGGGCAGCAGGTTTTCCGCGGCAATCACATAGGAAAACTCCATCGCCTTCACCATATCCGGGCGGGCCGCAGCAACCTCAACGCTGTAAAACAGACGCGATGCCATCGGCGGAATAAACCAGATAAACGCGCCGACCGCCATCAGGCCGGCCGCGAAGAAAGATGCCCGACTGGCCTCCCGGCCATCCTTGGCCGCAAAATAACGAACCGACTGCATGACACCGGTCATGGAAAAAAACTGTGTCAGGGCCGTAAACAAAAACCAGCTCACGCCGTATTTCACATTCCAGAACCCGGCGGTGTCATTGACCGGGCTGATCAATTGATACTGCTGCGAAAGCTCGGGGTTCGCTTTGATCAGCCCGAAAAACTCTGAAACTCCGCCGGTTTTCATAAAGCACAAAACGGCCAGCAGAATGGTCATCGAAACGAGAATGAGTCCCTGGACAAATGAATTGGCCAGAATCCCCCAGTTTCCGCCGATGGTGCAATAGATGGTTACAATCAAGCCGACCGCCAGGATCACCCACACCGGAGAGACCTCCGGAACCAGCCGCTGCGTGAACACGGAAAGACCGTACAACGCCACCCCGGCAAAAATAAGGGTTTGAAGAACAAACACATAGGCCATGGTCTGTTCGGTGCGGGGTCCAAAGCGCATGCGAAGCACTTCCGCAATCGTTACCACCCGCAACTGCCGGTAGAGGGCCGCCAGCCCAAACCCGCAAATCAGCAAGGAGAAAACATTCGTGCCGTAGATTGCCATCGGGCTCCAGCCGGATTCATAGATCCCGACCGCATTCCCGGTAAAGGTGTAGGAACTGATCAGCGCCATGAACATATTTGTGCCGATCAGCCACCACGTTCCTTTGCTCCCCGCCTTGAAATATTCCTCACTGTTTTTGTTCTGCCTGCTGAAGATGACTCCAACAATCACCAGAAACAGCAGATACACACTGATGGTACTGATCTCTATCCATGGAATTTGCATAAACGTTGTTCTTTCATGTCATGGCCGCCGCGCGGCTGTTGGCTTGGGCCCGATGCTTTGATTTGTGTGCCCGCTTCAATCGTACAGATTTGCAGGCACGATCCGTGAATTTTTATTCACTCTGCTCGATTTGAAGGCGAATAAACTTTTGATTTTCATCAACCGGGATGGAATTGGAAATAAAGTCGAAATCGCCGATCGTGTCATTGGTTCCGGTCGCGGTGTAAACGCCGGTTGTCCATACACCGTCCACCAGATCATCTGTAAAAGAGAGCGAGTAGGCGAGAGAATCGTCATCGTTTCGCTGAGGATAGGTATAGCTCAGGCCACCGTTGTTTTCGAGGATCGGGCGGTACCCGTCGACAAACCCGTTGGTCGGATTCCCGCCCAGACCGTATTCATAGAGGTTCGGCAGACCGTCTTCGTCATAGTCGTGGTCTTCTGCACCGATATCGACGCCCCAGCCTTCCGCCCACCCGGCAAATCCAATCAAGGCAGAGGCCGCAACCCTCACATTGAAGTTGTCAAACCTGGCATCGGGAGATGCTGTATTTTTTACAAAATACAGCCCGGCATATCCACCGGTAAAGGTGGCCTGATTATCCGAGAAGGTCGTCGTTGGGTTTAGAACGGCGGACTGCCCCTTCAGGGTCAGCTCGACCGTAAAACTTCCGGCATTATCCGAGGTAATCGATATGGTGTAATACTGATTTCCCGCGATGGCCTCCGTCGTGTTGTCGTTGATATACGTCCCGCTGATGGCTCCGTTGATGTATCGAACCACCTGGAAGGAGCCGGACGAACCACTCCGGATGCGGGCCAGATAATAATTGGTGGCATTCTGATAATGGAAAACAACTCCGACGAAGCCCCCTCTCAGCATCACATCCGCCGAATAGCTGCAGTTCGTGTTCATCGCAACGGCCGTGTTGTAAAGCACGACCGGCTCGGACGGACCGACTACATCACACTCCAGCGAGCCAGACTGGATCCGCCACAGTTCGTTGGTCAGCGCCAGCTCCGTTGTGTTCCAGTCCGAACCAAGCAATGAACTGTCTGGACTATACACCGTGTCCGCCCGCCCGAAAGAATCAGCCACCCAGAATTCATCACCGGCCCGGCCCGGGGTCTGAACGATGATGTTGTCAAACTTCGCATCGGGGGAGGCTTCATAATTTTTAAAATACAACCCGGCATATCCACCGGCAAATAGCGTTCCGCTGACTGAAAAAGCAGTCGTTGGATTTAAAACAGCGGATTGTCCCTGCCGGGTCAGTTCAGCTGTAAAATTCCCATCGTTATCTGAGGTAATCGATATTGTGTAGTACTGATTTCCGGCGATCGCCTCCGATGTATCATCGGAGATATAGGTCCCGCTGATGCCGCCATTTATATACCGTACCACCTGAAATGAACCGGACGAACCGCTCCGGATGCGGGCCAGATAATAATTATCTGCATCCTGATAATTGAACACAATCCCGACGAAGCCACCTTTCAGCATCACATCCGCCGCATAGCTGAAGTTCGTGTTCAGAGGAACGGACGTGTTATAAAGCACGGTCGCATCCGTCGCCCCCGTCAGCCCCACCACATCGCACTTCAGCTCTCCCGCTTCGATCCGCCACAGTTCGTTCGTCAGCGCCGCCCCGGTCGTGTTCCAACCGGAACCAATCAATGCTGCGTCCGGACTGTAATCCGTGTCTGCACGGGTAAAATCGTCCGTGAACCCGCTCCCAAACACCATCGATGCACCGAGTAATGCCATTCCGAATAAACCAAATGCCTTCATTCTAGCTCCTTTTGTTTTGATTAGATCAGCATTTTACAAATGCTGAAAAATGGAAACATCAAATCTACGCATATATGATAAAAATATGCGCATTATTTTTTATTGAAGAGACTCCACGTAGCCATCCGTTTTTTGACGCAAGGTCTTCAGTAGCGCGGCACACTCTGGATCATCAACAAGATTTCGAGTTTCGTTCGGATCATTTTTCAGATCAAACAACTGCTCAAAAGCAGGGTCTTGCGACCGGTAGCGAGTGTACTTGTAACGTTCCGTGCGCACTCCATAAATCAGCGGAATGTCGCCATGATGCTTATATGGATGATCATAGAAAAATTCGGATGGCCACGGTTTATCCTGCGGCGTCTCTTCCAGCAGAGGGAGAAAACTTCGCCCGGACATAGTTTCAGGAACAGGAATTCCCGCCAGATCCAGTAAGGTAGCGGTATAGTCAACCGTAGTAATCATCGGGTCGATCCGGCGGCCGCGTAGCGCTTCCGGCAGCCGGGGATCGTAAACAAAGCCGGGAACACGCAGGGACGGTTCGTACATCAGCCATTTCCCCAAAAACCCGTGATCGAGTTCAAACTGCCCGTTGTCCGACGTAAACAGAACAATGGTATTGTCTGCCACACCGGCCTGCTCAAGCAGGTCCATCACTTTCCCCACCGAATCGTCCATCCCCGTTACGAGTCGGTTATAATCACGAAGGTGCTGCTGGAAGCTTTTCGGGTTCGCCAGATAATTATACCCGCGATCCACCCCGTGCATGGTTTTCTCAGACTTCAGAAAGCCGGGCCGCGCATCGGCCATTTCCTTTGTCGCGGTTTCCGGAAGGGTAAAGGTGACTCCCTCATAGGTATCCGCATATTTAAAGCGATTCCAGCCGCTCACCGGCATGTGGGGTGCCTTGTAGAAAAGAGAAAGGCAAAAGGGCTTATCCGGATCGCGGGCCGCCAAAAACTGCTTCACCTTGATCGGAAAAATATCCGTATCGGTATGCAATGGATTTTTCAGATGACTGGATGAACTCTGGTGTCCGCCCGGACCGGGGCCGTCTTCATTAATTTCTTTTCCGCAGGTGCAGATATTTTCCGCGCCGTTTTTTGTGACGTACGGGCAGTCCTTATCGTGCCAGTACAGGGTTTGATGCGAGGCCCCCGCCCAGAAATCAAAAAACGGCTCTGCAACATAGGTATTTTCAACGGTATGTCCGATTCCCCACTTGCCGACAAATCCCGTATAATAACCCGCGTCCCGCAGAAGAGCCGGATAGGTCTGTCTGAGCTGATTGTCATTTAGAATCTTGTAAAAATCGGTGACACCGTGCTGAAGCGGAACCTGCCCGGTCAGAACATTTGCCCGACTCACGGCACAAATGGATGTATTCACAAAACAGTTTTCAAAAATCACACCGTTTTTTGCGAGCCGATCCAGATTCGGAGTCTGAATTTCCGGGTTTGCGTACCCAATGGCATCGAAGCGCTGATCGTCGGTGAAAATAAACAGAATGTTGGGCCGGAGCTGCCCGGCAACCCGTGCGTGTGTTGCAGCGGGATCAAACATCCCTCCCATGACGCGGGAGGAAGAAACCAACTCATCAGCGCTGAGCGTCTCACTTTCCCCGGACATCAGATCGGAAGTCTCTCCGTTTAAAGTCACATTATCAAACAGCGCATCAGGTTGTCGGTCCGCAAGTCCCTGGCAGTACAATCCGGCATATCCATTGGTAAATGTGCTGTCGGAAACACGTCCGGAAATCAGAGCCTCGGAGTCTCCCTGTTTTGTAATCTGAAATGAAAAGTCGCCGGCATGTTCCGATGAAACGGTAACGGTATAAACCCTGTTTCCGCCCAATAGACCGCCGGGAAAACGTTGGCTTAAAAGCGAAGACAGGCGCCCCTTGCGGCATCGGACGATCTGACAAGGCGTGTCGGGATGAGCCCGGATACGCAGCGCGTAATAATTGTCTGCATCCTGATAATGAAACACAAGCCCGACCCAGCCGCCTTTAAACAGAACATCGGCTGAATAGGTAAACGGAGAATTCAGGGCCGCCGCTGTGTTGTAAAGAATGGCCGGTCCACCGACGGGTCCGTCATCATCCGCCTGCATCTTTCCGGAGTCAATCCGCCACACCTCTCCTGCACCCCCCGGAGAACTTGTCTTCCAGTCCGAACCGATTGCTGCCGAGGTTCCGAACTCAGTATCCGGGCGATTAAAATCATCAGAAAACAACCCGCCCCGCGCCAGAAAAGCCCCCAGCAATACCGCACCAAACAGTCTGTATCCCTTCACAAAAACCTCCTTTTGAACTGGGATTGATTTTCTATAGCCGCGGTAAAACTAAAAGGGAAAATCTGCGCATATTTACGATAATTCTGCGCAGATCATTTTTTATCGTGACTTGCTCGACTCTTCACATATTGCTGACTGGTTACGCCGCATATTTTCTTAAATGTTTCATCCAGATGCTTTACAGTTCTGAACCCGCTTTCCTGCACAATGCGGGCCATCGGCCACTTGGTGGTTTTCACCAGATGCTTGGCCCGCTCCACGTGAACGCGCTGAATTTCCTGATAAATCCCCCAGCCGACCTCCTCTTTGAATTTCAGCTCCAGCCAGCGCCGGGAAACCGGGACCACCGCCAGCACATCGCTCACATCAATAAACTCATGCTCGTGACGGCGAATAAATCGCAATGCGCGGACAACCTCGGGATATTCCGAACGGGTCATATCCGTTGAGTTGCGCAAAACAACCCGCCGCGGAGGAACCAGAACCCGGGACTCTTTCAGCTCACGGCCCTCCAGCAGATCATCGAGCATCCGGGCGGCAATAAAACCAACCTCCTCCGCCGCCACATCGACGCTGGTCATCGAAGGGTTGGCCAGCTGGCAGGAAATGCTGTTGTCGTTATCCACACCGATCAGGGAAATTTCTTCCGGCGAACGGATCCCCAGTTTCCGGCAGACTTCGAGCACCGCAACCCCCACCCGGTCATTGGAGGCCATAATTCCCAGGGGACGGGGAAGATCACCCATCACATCCAGCAAATACTCCCGCCCCAGCCAGTCTTCTGGAATATGAACAGATCCTTTTTGAACCGCATCAAAAAACAACGGAATGCATTCCCCTCCACTCTGCCGAACGGCTTCCGAAAATCCTTCATACCGCTCCCGGACATACCACAGGTTACGGGGGCCCACAAAAGCGAACCGATCCAGCTTCCGCTCGATCAGATGCCGAGCCGCCATTTTCCCTATCAGCCGGTTATTCAGCATCACAGACGGGAACGGCCCCGTGCATCCCGCACTGGCAGTATTGACAAAGGGAACGTCCAAAGACTTCACCAAATCGATCGTCTTTTCATCATACGCCTCCCCGACGATTCCGTCGCCGTCCCACCCCTTCAATTCGGCCGGCGTCTCGACAAACGGCTGCCCCATCGCATTTCGGTAAATGTCCCACGCACAGTGGCGGTTCTGATAGTCGATGATGCCCTGAACCTTTTTACGGCCGTACGAGTAGTCGCGAACCTGCATCAGCAGAGCCACCGTGCGATACTCCATCAACTGGCTTTTCCGTTTTCGCCCCATGCGGTCTTCTCCTTGAAAAACTTGAATAAAAATCAAAACGGGCGGATTGGAAACAGCTTAAACCGAAGCAAACCCGCTTCTAACTATTAAACGTAAGCGATAAACCGATCCAATCTAATTTGCCGGATTCCACACAGTAAGACTAAGATACGCATTCAAAAGCAATGACGACGACAACCCTGCTTCCTCGACCGCATGGAAATCCCCGGCTACAGCGCCTCCGAATCAATGTAAACCGGTATTTCCCCGATCAAAAAAAACAGCCTGCGCGAAGCAGGCAAATATAGTTCCGGTAATTACTGCAGCGTTACGGCATGAATTTATCCGTGCCCCTTATTTATCAACCCCGATCACCCACTCGCCTGCCTGCAGTTCAAATCCATTGCTGTCCAGCGGGCGGCCGTTGAGAGTGATCCGGCCCGTATCGAGCAGCACGGTAGCGGAGCTGTTTTCCGGCACGGTCACGTTCCAAACCACGGCATCGCCGTCCCGTTCCCACCGGCTGGAAATCAACCCATAGGCCGATCGGTATTCCGCCTTCGCCCAGGCCAGCCCCGGCAGGAAACAGGGCTTGAGAATAAAGCGTTTGAAGCCGGGATGCTCCGGATCGGGCCGGATGCCGCCAATACTTTCATGAAAAGCGACGGCAAAGCCGCTGTGCATCGGATGGTTAAACGAGTTGCGGCGGTACCGCTCTCCGGCGGGCCAGTCGAAGGGAACCTCCGGCCATGTGGTCAGCCCGTGCTGCTCGGTCAAAAAACCGAGCGACGGCCAGTCGGTCAGGCTCCAGAGATGCCGCGTTATATCGGCGTGTCCATGGTCGTTCAGCATCGTGTAAAGCGGACGGTGCCCGAAAATACCGGTGGTATAGCGCCCTCCGGATTTTTTCATAATGAGCGCGGCCAATCCGTCGCCCACCGCCTGCGCTTTTCCGTCGGGCACCAGACCGACGTGCAAAGCCATGGCCGTACCGGTCTGCGAGCCGTAGCTGCCAATGGATTCGGTAACCAAATAACCGATCTCATTTTCATTCAGCGTTTGTTTTTTTGACTCTCCGTTCAGCGTATATTCCAGCTCCAGGGTTTTCCGTTTTCCGGGTGCGGGATCCTTGCCGGCGAAACGGTTTGAAACTTTAAAACTGTATGCTCCACCGTCCACCAGACCCCGAAGCTTTTCCGTCAGGTCCACCTGTCGGGAAGGAACCCCGTAAAGGGCTTTAATCAGCACAATCGACGTGCCGCTTGGAACGGGTTCAACCGGCACCTCGGACTCCTTATAGAATCGGGCATTGAACGCCTGCTGCACAACACCCGCCTGAGCGGCAAAGCGGGAGGCCTCGGACGGTTTGCCCAGCGCGGCCGCCATGCGGCGCATCGCTTCAAGCGACTGATAGTAGAGCGCGGTGGAGGTGAGTGCCACCGGGGTGTCGATTTGCGAATTACTGCCCGGCGGGCACCAGTCGCCGTAGCCGGCTGCAATGAGGCCGTCCTTCACCGCGAACTCTTCGAGAAAGGCCATCCAGCCGGTCATCATCGGCCATGCCTCGCGGACCAGATCGAGATCGCCGTAATAGAGATAGCTGAACCAGGGCACCAATACGGTTGCCGCCCCCCAGTCGGGACGAGCCTGCTGGCACAGCCGCCGGCCGACCGCAATGTTGCAGGGGGCGCGCGGATCGCGCGGCAGCCCGCCCTCGTTATGGGGCGGGTTGGCCCCCAGCACCGTCTGCATATCCGCCGAGGCCTTGCGCCAAAACTTCCGCAGGTCAAAATTACAGGAAGCCGCTTCCCCGACGGCGTGCATGTCGCCCATCCAGGCGCAGCGTTCGCGGTGCGGGCAGTCACTCAACAACCCCTGGAGGTTGTCTTCGATCGTCCACATCGAGACCTCGTAGAATTTCTGAATCAGCGGATCCGAACACTCGAACCGGCCGATGCGCGCAACATCGGTCCGCACCAGCCAGCCGGTAAAGTCCGCCGCCACCGGCTTGCGACTCAGCCCGGCGATCTGCACATAGCGGAATCCGTGATAGGTGAAGCGGGGTTCCCACTCTTCGACCCCGCCGCCCTTGCAAACGTAGACATCCATTTGATCGGCCGATGTCACATGCACACCGGTGGACGCGGTATCGATGGATTTCCCGTCCGGCATCAGCAGCTCGGCAAAACGCATGCGGATTTGCGTGCCGCGCGGTTCATCCACCCGGATCTGCAGCCAGCCGGTTATGTTCTGCCCGAGGTCGACAATCCACTCGCCGTTTCCGGCAGGAAACACGGCAACCGGATTCACCGGCCGGATTTTGCGCATCGGCTCCATCAGCTGTTCTTCCAGCTGCCCGCCCGGAGCGGCCAGCGTGCGGACCGGCTCCCATTCCGCTGCGTCAAACCCAGGCGAGCTCCAACCCGAAAGCTCACGGCGGGCGTCATAGGTTTCTCCGGCATAGATATTGTCAAACAGCACCGCCCCCTGCGCCGCCCGCCAGCTTTCATCGGTCACAACCCGGTCCGTGGTGCCATCCGTGTACTGGATGAGCAGCCCCATCTGTGCGCGTGGCGGCCCATAGCCCAATCCACCGCCAAACGCAAAGTTTTGCCCGTAAAACCCGTTGCCCAGCATCAGGCCAATTGCATTGGCTCCCTGACGGAGCTGCCGGGTCACATCATGAACCGTATAGAAAGCGCGCTTATCATAGGTCGTCTGCGCCGGATCGAGCACCCGGTCGCCGACCTTAACGCCGTTGAGAACCAGTTCGTGGAGGCCCAGTCCACAAACTATGACCGTGGCGGCACGCACCGGTTTTTCGACGGTAAATTCTTTGCGAAGCAATGGTGCCGGATACGTCCGGCGCTGAACCGGCTTCGGCTGATTACGATAAAGCGAGGCCCGTTTTGCCAAACCCGCCTCGCGGGTGTCTTTCGTAAACCCGATCCACTTTGCATTATCGAGCAACAGGGCAGAACCAATTTCTTCAGCAGACAGAGCCGCTCCGCCGACGCAAACCGCCGCCAGCATCACCCAAATGATTCCTGTTCTCTTCATCCTATCCTCAACCTCATCTTTTTCCGTTTAATCCCTCCGGATTCACAACATCCAACCCTTGGAAAATTTGAACTGATTTTTTCCAGGGGTTGGAAACTCAGCCGTCTGGCCGGATTCATTCATTCCCCGAGCGCGATGCGCGTTTCCTTCCGCAGGTCGGCGGCGGAGCGGGCCGCGATGATTTTAAAGTCGCCGGGCTCGAGTTTCCAATGTTTGGAAACGGGATCAAAGAACTGGAAGGCGGTCCAGTGCAGCGGGATCTCCACCGTTTTCGTCTCGCCGGGATTGAGCTGCACTTTCGCGAAGCCGGCGAGCTCTTTGACCGGCTGATCGACCGAGCTTTCGAGATCGCTGACGTAAATCTGCACCACCTCTTTGCCAGCCGCGGTTCCAGTGTTGGTCACCTCAACCGAAGCAATGACCGGATATTTTTCATCTGCTGATTTTTGAGCCGACAGGCTTCCGTAGCTGAAGGTCGTGTAGCTCAGGCCGAAGCCGAAGGGGAACTGCGGCTCGATGCCCTGCTTGTCGTAATAGCGGTAGCCGACATAGATGCCCTCGTTATAGTTCACCTCTTCGATCGTCTGTGTGCCGACGGCATGCGCCGGGGTTTCCTCCAGGGTGTTCGGCCAGGTGAACGGCAGGCGACCCGACGGGTTGACGTCTCCGAAGAGAATTCGGCCGACGGCGGTTCCGGCGGACTCGCCGTTGTACCAAGATTCCAGCACCGCCGGCACTTCATCGATCCACTCGCCGAGCTCAACAGGCGAGCCGTTGATCAGCACCACGGCCAGATCGGGATTCACTGCGGCCAGCTGCCGGATAACGCGACTCTGCTCCGGCGGAAAATCCATCGCCGCGCGGTCGCGCCCTTCGGTGTCGATCGCATGGTTGAGTCCGCCGACAAAGACAACCGCGTCCGCTTTTTCCGCGGCAGCCGTCAGGTCGGCGATTGCTTTTTTGGCGTCCGGATTGTCGCCGGGCATCGTCCAGGCCAGTTGCAGCGATGCGTCGCCCTCAATTTCTTCAAAGTCCACACGCACGGTGAACGGAACGCCCTTCTGCATTTCCACGGTTGCGAACGCCTCGCCGCCCTTGTTGATGTCGGCGAAGGCCAGCGGCGCGCCGGAATAGGTCATGCGATAACCGAGGCGCGCATTGTCGTCGGCCCGCAGCCGCAGGGTGTACATGCCGGTCGCCGGCGGATTGATCTGCGCGGTATAGGTGCAGTAGTAGTGATCCATCCCCAGTTTTTCGACGCTTGGCGAACGCATTTCCCATGCAAAATCGATGGCATCAACCGTCTCCGTATAAACCGGACGGGCACCGCGCTGTTTGCGGTATTCCGCCTTGAAGCCGCGCGCTCCGCCGGCGGCCGGAACCAGATCGGCGGCAGTGATCGGACGGAAACCGAGCACGTCGCCGAGATCAAAGGTGCTCACCGTGACATTCTCGCCGGCGGCTTCGCGAATGCCGCGCAGGGCGGTCACTTCGTCGATAGCGGACACCCACGAGCTGCCGCCGAGCATGCCGCCGCAGAAATATTTATCGGCATTGGGGCCGACCACCAGCAGCTCTTTGACGGTGCCGCGATCCAGCGGAAGCAGTCCGTCATTTTTAAGCAGCACGGCCGATTCCTCGGCAATTGCGCGGGCCGCCTGATGATGCTCCGGCCGGTCCACCGCGCTGCCGGCTGAGACCGGGATCCGGTCCAGCATACCGGTGAAGGCCGCGACGCGCAGCACGCGGCGAGCCTTATCCTCAATCAGCTCCCGGGAGACCCGGCCGGCTTTAACGACATTGAGCAGCGGCTGCCCGAACGGGTGTGTTGCGTAATTTCCTCCCGGACGCCAGGGCATCGACACATCGAGCCCGGCGTTGGCGGCCAGCTCCGTACTGCGAGTGCCGCACCAGTCGGTCATGACAAAGCCCTTGAAGCCCCATTCGTTTTTCAGGATGTTTGTCAGCAAAAATTTATTGTCGCTGAGCAGAAGTCCCTGCGCATTGCGTCCCTCGATTTGAGCGCCGTTGGCGCCGGTCATCACGGTCCAGGCCCCGGCATCGACGCCCATGCGGAACGCGGGCAGGTAGATTTCGCGCAGGGTGCGCTCATCCATGCGGCTGATATATTTGTTCCGATTGTTTTCACGGTTGTTGGCCACAAAATGTTTCAGGCAGGCGGCGACCTTCTGTTCCTGCACGCCTTCGACCATCGGAACAATCAGCGAACCGTTCAGCACCGGGTCTTCGGAATAATATTCGAAGAAGCGGCCGCCCAGCGGATCGCGCAGAATGTTGAAGGCCGGACCGAGCAGCACGACCGCGTTGCGGCCGCCCGGCGCGCGGGCCTCTTTGCCCCACACCTCGCTCATCGCACGCATCAGCTCCGGGTTCCAGGCCGCGCTCTGGCCGGGACCCGCCGGGAACGCGGTGCCCTGCGGATGCTTCGGCCCGCGCGGTCCGTCCGTGCAGCTCATGTCCGGAATGCCGAGGCGCGGCACCCCTTTAAAGCTGCCGATCCCGCCCCCGAGGCACAGGCGCGCCTTTTCTTCAAAGGTCATCAGCCCCAGCACCGTGTCGACCTTTTCCTCCGCCGTTTTGCCTTTCAGCAGCGACGGCAGCGCGGCGGCCGGATCGAGCTCGCCGCCGGGCACAAATTCCATCCAGTTCAGATTCACTCCGCCCCGCGGAAACACCAGACGCAGCTCCCAAGAGCCTGCATCGAGCTGCATGGCCGGGCCGGCTATGGTTTTCCAGCTTTTGATTCCTCCGATGCCGGGAACCTGTATTTTCGACAGCGGCTTAAACTCCGCGCTGCCCGCCGGCCGGCCCTCAATCTCAAGCGAAAGTTCCCGGGCCGCGGCCGCACGAATGCGGGGCGTATACATTCCGGTTTTGCTCACCTCGACCGTATACTTCAGCCACTCCCCGGGACGCGTCCAGCCCACGTTGTATTTTCCGTCAACATCCGATGTTTGCTCCACATCGACAAAATCGCGCGGTCGAAATGCCCGCAAGCCGTGCTTCACCTGATCGTCGTGATACGCAACGCCCTCGCCGCCTTCATCGTAATTTTCCAGTTCAATCCGGCCGGGAATCATCTGGCCGACCGGAAGCGGCGCGGCAGATACCACCTCAACTCCGGCCGTCTCCGCCGGCTGCGGGTGCCCGTCAAAACGGGTCTCCATGCTTTTCAGCTGTGCCTGCAACTCGCGAACCACTCCGGCGTATTGGGGATCGGCAGCAACATTGTGAAGCTGCTGCGGATCGGTTTGGTTATCGAAGAGTTCCTGTTCGCCGACGCGGTAGTAGTCGGCAAATGTGTAGCGCTCGGTGCGCAGACCGCGGTGCGGCTCAACCTGATGAGGCCGGGGATACTCGTAATAATGGTAGTAGACGGCACTGCGCCAGTCCGTCGGGGTTTTCCCTTTTAGAATGGGGAGGAAGGACCGGCCCTGCACTTCCGGCGGTGCCGAAAGCCCGGCGATATCGAGGAAGGTGGGAGCATAGTCGATGTTCTGGATCATTTCCCCGAAGGAGCTGCCAGGCGCCACGGTTCCGGGCCAGCGAATGAGGAACGGCATGCGCAGGGACTCTTCATAGATCCAGCGTTTATCGAACCAGCCGTGTTCCCCCATATAGAACCCCTGGTCGGAGCTGTAGATGACCACCGTATTGTCTGCCAGCCCATGCGTGTCGAGATAATCCAGCAGCGTTCCCACACTGTCATCTACCGCTTTGATGCAACGGAGGTAATCGTGCAGATAGCGCTGGTATTTCCAGCTCGTCAGCGCCCGCCCGCTCAAACCCGCTTTCAGAAACGCCTGGTTTTCCGGATCATACGCCGCATCCCAGGCCCGGCGCTGCGCCGGCGTCATGCGGGCGAAATCCCCGAACGGTTTTTTTTGATCGGCCACCGGCTCCGGATAGACTTTCAAATCAATGTTCAGCCGCATATGCCTGCCGATTTCCATCTGCTGGTTCGCCGCCCCGGACGCCCGGGTTGCGTAGTCATCAAACAGCGTGTCGGGTTCCGGAACCGGCACCTCTTTGAGATAATCAAAATACTGCGGCGGCGGCATCCAGACGCGGTGCGGCGCTTTGTGCTGGCACATCAGCAGGAAGGGCCGGTCCGGATCGCGTTGCTCCAGCCAGTCGATCGATTTTTCGGTGACAAGGTCGGTGACGTACCCCTCTTCCACCTTCTGCCCGGCCGGAGAAACAAACGCGGGGCGGTAATAGGTTCCCTGCCCCGGCAGAATCTCCCACGAATCAAAGCCGGTCGGATCGCTCTTAAGGTGCCATTTTCCGATCAGCCCGGTCTGATAGCCGTTTTGCTGCAGCACCTTCGGGAAGGTCCACTGCGACCCGTCAAACGGATCATTGTTCGCATTAACCAGATACCCGTTCTGCGAACTGTGTTTGCCGGTCAGGACGGCCGCGCGACTGGGCCCGCAGATGGAGTTGCAGCAGTAGCTGCGCGTAAACACAGCGCCTTCGCCAGCCAGACGGTCCAGATTCGGCGTGACGTTGTGCTCCTGCAGAAACGACTGCAGGCGGCTTTCATACGCCCCAATGGTCTGGATCGAATGATCATCCGAAAAGATAAAAAGAATATTCGGCGGACTGGCGAGCGCCGTCAGCGCCATAAAATTGGCGAATCCTGTGATAATCCATTGCTGGCTTATTAACCTCATTATATTTCCTCAGAACAGTTGTTGCGTCTTGAAATTTATCAGTTTGACTCGATTCGAGTCCGAATGAATTGCTGCTGTTGCCCCGAACCGGGAACCCGGTTTGTGATGGAATCGAAGCCGGGAGAAACAATGCCCGAACCGACCCATTCTATGCCGTTGGTCGTCCAGCTGTCAAAGACCAGGTTGGTGGAAACCTCTACCTGATACTTAATTCCACTCGGCGCCTCACGCCGTTCCACATGGACATATTCAAATCCATTGGTCGACGGCTTGAAGGTCGGCAGGTAGCCACTGGCTGCTGCATTCGTCGGGTTGCTTCCGATGCTGTATTCGATCAAATTGGAGAGTCCGTCTTTGTCGTCATCGTCATAAGGCCCGCCGGTTAACTCATACGCAAGCGCCCAGTGGTCATAGGCAGACCGGTTTTCAACCACCGTGATGGTTCCTCCGGCATCCACGAGAAACGCCTGCTGCGACGGGGTGAAGTCGGCATAGCCATACACACCCTCTCCAATGCTCGTGCCATCGATCGTTAACGAGGTGACGGCAATGTCGGAGTTATTTTTATAGGTTCCGGTTCCGGAAATGGCTAATCCAAAGGATGCCTTTTCCGGAGGAATATAGGGCAGATGCAAAATTCCGCGGGATTTAATATCGAACAGCCCGGTGAAGCCCATCGTCTGTACAGAACGGTTCACCTCCACATAGCTTCCATTGGTATCCGACCCGATAATCTCAATCGTACCGGATCCCCCCAGGCGACCGTTTTCAAACCGGATGTTCCGGCCGGCATTCGCAGCACCTGACTTGAGCGTGCCGCTGTTCAACGTCACCTGATTATTGTTAAAGTCAAAAGTGAAGCGCAGGTTGTTCTTCACCTGAACCGTGCCTCCGTTCAGAATAAAGTTTTGACAACTCAGCGTGGGGCCCGCGATCCCGGTGGAGAGAAGTCCATTCGTTCCTATTTCGAGCGTATGCCCTGCAAAGGTCATATAATTTGTGGACGAGACCCTCACTTCACTGGTGCCGCTGCACCAAGTCTGAAGATCGCCGGCAATCGGAGCCGCGCCGCCGTCCCACGTGCCGGCAGCGTTCAAGTCGCCGGTAGCGACGGCCGTCTGCTGATTGGCAGGATGGACCGTAAAAGTAAACGAACTGGTTCGTGTTTCGACGCCGTCGTTCGCAGACAGCGTCACCACGGCAGAGCCGGTTTGGCCGTCATTGGGAGTAATCATTAGCACGCGTTCATGCCCCCGTCCCCGAACAACCAGGTTGCTGTTTGAAAGCAGCGTCGGGTTCGAGGAGGCTGCGGTCACAATAAGGGTTTCCGCCGGGAGCTCCGCTTTACCCACGGCAAAATGAATCCATGCCGGTGTGTTGAACCGAGTTGTATGATCAGGAATTTCACTCACAAAAAAACTACTGCCTGCCGGATCGAGCGCTTCGGTCAGCCATTTCTGTTGGTGTGTAAGTGTATTGCGATCACTCTCCGGAACCAAATTACCTGCGTTAGCACCCTGGCGTAAATAAACGATGCTATCCGAACGATAATCCACACCAATCTTGAGCATTTCCTTCCACAAAAAGTTATAGGTCAACTGCACCGGTGTAAGATCCTCATAGGTCGTTGGGCCTCCGCCCATGAAAACAAAAGCGATTTTATTGTTTTCAATGGCCCACTTCGTCATGTCCGCCATCGCCTCGATTGTTTCAAAATGGTCATCGGTGCGGGTATACCGTGTATAATCGCCGATATGACATTCTGTTCCAACCCCGTCAAACAGCATGATGTGATCTTTTAAGGCGGAATCAAACGTCAGCCAACTGTCCCCGCGTTGTCCCCGCACCCGGCCGCCGAGCAGCTGAATAAGCTTCACGCTCGACTTTGCCTTGAGCGTGGAATTGCTAATGGCGGAGCGAATTTCAGAGAGCTCTGCTGCCGAGAGAATCCGCAGATCATTGGAGAAGGTTCCGGTGGGACGATCATCGACCCAGTTTTCCAGATAGAGCGCCGTGGCAACGGGCGTATAACCATTTTTTTCAAATCGTTCAAACGTCTCCAGAACAAATGCTCCGGTAAGCGTCGGCTCTTCGTTATAAAGACCGACTTCTCCCCACATTTTCAGGGTATCAAAGACGCTGTTGGCTGCCGTTGGATACGCAGGCGCATAGGACATATAATCGTGTCCGGCCTTGCTCACGGGAAAGGTGTCCGGATTGTCGAGATAGTCCTGATGACCGTTTATAATATTGCCGATCCGCAGTACGTTTTTAGCGGCATGGGAGACAAAAGCAGCGCAAAACAATGTGACAAGGAGCCAATGCGTAATCATTTTATGATGTGCCATTTCCAGCCTTTTCATACGAAAAATCACTATTTCAACCGGCGGCGCAGAACGCCGCCGGGCTTATGACCACCGTTCAGGATGCCCTGCTAGTTTTGGATGACTTCCAGACTGATGAATTTTGTCGCTTCCGCAGCCGGAATCCGGTT
Source organism: Pontiellaceae bacterium B12227 (assembly GCA_029432775.1). Taxonomy (GTDB): domain Bacteria; phylum Verrucomicrobiota; class Kiritimatiellia; order Kiritimatiellales; family Pontiellaceae; genus Pontiella. Next base: position 174,402 of record JAROAZ010000010.1, read on the forward strand.
GGTGACCGATTCAAAATCCAGATTGATGAATCCCGTATCCACTTCGTAGGTGTTGCCTACATTGTTGGTTGCGGGGTCATCAATCAGATCGGTGCCGAGCAGTACGCAGTAATCCAGATTCCGTTCCGCCGCGTCGGCGCGGCGAATATAGACATACTCAACCATCGGGATTCCCGCCACATCGACAACGCCAAAAGACGGCTGTTTACTTGCTGAATCGTCCACCTTCGGATCACCCCCCAGAGCATATTCCTGCAGATTGTCCATCCCGTCCGGTTCCACATCGTAATCCGGCGCATCATTGACGCCCGCTGTCAGGCCGTTGTCGGCCGCCCACTGCTCGTAAGACCGAACCGTATCTTCAGTCACGGTAATGGTTCCGTTCGTTTCGACGAGATAGCCAGCCAGCCCGTTTACTTCGAAAAAGTCATAGTCGTACACCCCTTTCGGGAGCGCGGTTCCACCCAGGGTCACGGCGGTAAAAGCCGTGTCCTCGTCGTTTTGATAACGTCCCGTGCCGCCGACCTGCATGCTGAACGAGGCCTCGTTGGAGGAAACGGACGGAAGGATCAATGTTCCGTAATCTGAAACCAGGAACTTTCCGGAAAAACCGATCATGCTTACATTGGGACCAAACCGGACAAACCCCGTTTGAGAGACATTCGTTGCCGAAATATTGCCCATAATATTGATCGACCCGCTGCCCCAGATACTGCCGTCACCCAGAATGTTCAGGGGCCGCCCGGCGGCGGTTCCCGACTTGATGATGCCGGAGTTGAGCACTAATGTGGAGGGCCGGATCGTTCCAGTCAGGTTGCGGTTGTACGTCAGCAGGCCGCCGTCGAGAACCATCGTGTTGAACGTAACATCCCCGTCCAGTCCGGGACTGAACGTTCCGCCGCTCTCGATCACGAATTTGCTTCCGTTGAAGGTTTCCGTCCCATTGCTCGTTGACTCCAGCTTGTTGGTCGAGGTCAGCCAGACCTGGCTGTCGCCGGGCAGCGGTGCCGCAACGCCCCAGGTTGCGGTGGAAAAAAGATTACCGGCGGCGACCGCGAAGTTCGTCCCGCTAGTGGGGCTGACCACGGTAATGGTGTTGGTGGTGTCGCCCACATACTGCCGGACCGACGCTGGCAAATCGCTGCGGGTATAGGTTCCGTCCGGAATGTTGATATCTCCCAGCGTCAGGCTGGTGAGAGCGATATCCGCCGTGTTCAAATACTGGTTATAGGTGCCGGCAGAACTCACCACAATGCCGAACGATGCATCCTGCGGCGCAATCGGCCGGCTGAGCCCGAGCGCTCCGGAGGCACTCAGATTGAAAATGCCGCTGAAACCGGTCAGGTCGATGTCGATATCCACCTGGGAGGGCTGGTTCTGCGTTGAGGTCACATTGATGGTCCCGGAGCCGGACGCCGTCGCACCGTCGCCTTTGATGAGAATGTCCTTCACCGCGGAATTCCCAGACATAATGGTTCCGCTGTCCAGAATGAGCGTCTGGTCCGACATTCGGATTTGCGCGAGACCGACGCCGCCCCCGTCGATCCTCCCTCCGTTCAGATGCAGATCCCCCTTCAGATAAAGGACACCGGAATTGGCGGGCCGAAGCGTTCCGCCCTCATCCAATCGCAACGTGCCGCCCCAAAAGATTTCCGGCGTCGTCTCTACCGCCACCTTGAACTCGCCCGTTGCCCACACATTGCCGTCCGCGGCCGGACTGACGGGCATCGCGGCCACGCCCCATGTCGAGGTGGCATTCAAATACCCGGCCTCAACCGCCACATTGGTTATCGCCGAAGCCAGCCCGGCCGTCAGCAAAAACACACCCAAAGCCACTATCGTTAACCTACTTCTCTTTCTCATCACTCTCTCCATTGTAAGTTCAAGCCATCCCAACTGTTCGTTTACTTATACTTTCCGAACAATAATTTCATGCCATTAAAACGCTGTCAATCGAAACCAATCATTTGGCCTCTCTTTTCTACGATCAGGAATCCGGCCGACGGCTGCTCAACGGCTTCTCTTTTGTGCCACAACTCCAGCACCGCCGGGGCCTCATCGATCCAGCCGCCCAGTCCTATCGCCGACCGTTGATCGAAACCACGGCCTTGTCCGGGTTGACCTCGGAAAGTTTTCGAATAAGTTTCAGCTGATCCTGCCCGCGAACCTTATTCCGTCAGCGAGCCGCTCCAGTCTTTGAACGGATAGGGGCGCGGATCGTCTTCGGCCTTGTAATCAGGATTCCTTCGGGGCATGTAATGCGGATCAACGTTGGCTTCCAACCAGGTCTTCAATTCCCCCAGCATCTTGTCGCAGCGTTCCGGCATCTGCTTTGAAAGGTCGTTGGATTCATACGGATCGGCAGTCATGTCAAAGAGCAACAGCCGGCCATGCCAATCCCAGATCAACTTGTAGTCGCCGATGCGGATCGCAGAATGCGGCGTAAGCGGTAGCGGTATATCGCAATCGGGATCCTTCACGATCAGGTTAAACGGATAGTGCCAAACAAACGTACGAGGGGCTGGTTCTTTCTGGTCGGGTGCTTCCAACAACGGAAGGATGCTCGTGCCACCGATTTCCTGGGGAATTTTGCTGCCCGTGATCTCGGCCAATGTCGGCAGGAAATCGATGCAGTTGACCGGCACATTGCACCATCGTCCGCCCTCGAAGCGACCGGGCATCCACCAGATCTGCGGAACGCGCACGCCCCCCTCGTTCAAACAGCCCTTGCCCCCGACGCCAACGCGCTGCGCGGTTTCCAGACATTGGAACGGCAGGAGGAAATTGTATTCAACCTCCAAGACGATGACTACCTTCAGTATCTGCAGGAAAACGGCTGCGAGTACGCCATTGAACCGCACGGGTCACGCGGTGAAGCCTACTACATTCCGCAACCGTCCAGCGTACCGCCTGTTCAACGCGTGGCTCAAGCACCAGCTCTATTTGATGGCCGACTGGGCGCGCTTTTATTTCAAAGGCTACCGCGACACCTGTCAGGACGCCGCCGGCATGTCGGTCATCGATCCCGACCGCGCCAGCGCCATGCTGCTCAAAGCACTCGGGCACCAACGTTCCGACGGATTTGCCCCGCGCGCCTTCCGCGTGGCCAGCATGGATATCGCGGCCGCCGACAAGCACTATGCCGACTCGCCTTCCTGGATCAGCCTCGCGACCGAAGCCATCGTGAACGAAACCGGCGACCTCTCGTTCTTCGAGACCACCGCACCCTATTCGGACGAAGGTGAAGCCACCGTCTGGGAACACAATATCCAAGCCATGGAATTCCTATGGAACGACCGCGGCGAACACGGCCTGAGCCTGATGCACTATGGCGACTGGTGCGACCTGATGGACAAGGTCGGATGCAAAGGACGCGGCGAAAGCGTCTGGATGAGCATGGCATTGGCCGCCGTGCTGAAACGCATGGAAAAAATGGCCGGATGGCGGGGCGACGACGCGCTGGCCGAAACCTGCCGCGTACGCCACGCCGAACTCAAAAAGGCCATCCACCAGCATGCCTGGGACGGCGACCACTTTATCTCGGCCATCAACGACGACGGCAAGCGCTACGGCAGAAACGATGCTAAGGAAGGCCGCTATTTCATCAACCCGCAATCGTGGGCGATGATCGCCGACGTGGTGGATGTGGCAACCTACTCCGAAATCATGAAGGTGGTTGAGCCGGTGGTCGATACGCCCGTTGGCCCCGCACACAACTGGCCGCCCTTCACGAAATACGATCCCGGCCTCGGCCAACTGAGCGGCACGCCCGCCGGCTTCTTCACCAACGGCAACGTCTACTGCCATGCTGCCGGGTTTAAGATTGCGGCCGACTATGCCGCCGGTCGTGCGGACAAGGCGTTCGACACCTTCATGCGCATCCTTCCGGAAGCCGCTCGCAGCGAGCCGTTCGCACAAAGCAACGGCTATGTGGGCCCTACCGCCAACCGCATGGTGCACCATGTCTCCGACGACCCGTGGCGCACCGGCACCGTGGCCTGGAACTTTGTCAATGCCGTCAACAACCTGCTTGGCTTCAAAGCAGAACCTGCAGGCTTCCGTCTCGAACCCCAGCTACCCAAACAATGGGACACCGTCACCTTCGTCCGCCCCTTCCGCGGTATCGACTTTGAAATCACGGTCAACAAAGGCGAACAGACAAAGCTTGCAGTCGATGGCATCGAACAGGTCGACAGCCTTATCAAGGTCGCGCAAAATAATCCGCAACCGCGCAGCGTCAAAATTGAATACACTCTCAGCGCCGTCACCGAAACTGCCCAGGTCGCCTGAACCACCCTGAACTTTCGCGAGTTTGAATGCCGAGGTTTACCTTGGGTAGGAAGATATCAAGCCAACGAGCTGGATATTCGCCAGAAATAACTGGCTGAGATGGTGAATGTAAATCTGAATTATGTCGGCAAGGTGGTGCGTGGGAAGCAGAACCTTATCATTGAAACGCCGGGGTGGTTCGCCAAGACCTTTCGTTACAAGCCGGACGAGCTGCTGGTTAACCGCTCATGGCGTTGCATACTCCGGAGGGGTCGAAGCAGCCTCGAGACCATCAGATCCTCCTGGGACCCGGCCGATAGACACAAACTCGAACTCCCGCACGATGAAAAACTTATCGCTTGGAATCTTCACTTCCTTGCCGGCATTGGCCAGATAGGCATCACAGTCATATACCGGCGTATTCAGCAAGTCGCACAACTCGGTAATATGAGGGGTATAATCCCCCCAGCCGGACTGATCATCGATCAACCCGCCTGTCCCGCCTTCACCTTCAATGATGGCGGCAATAAACTGGGAGTTATAGACCTCCGGAGCCCACTGGCCCGGGTTGTCCGGGTCTTCAGGAAGACCTTCATTGAAGGTCATATAGATATCTGTGTTCCATGAAACCGCTCTGTATGGAATGTCCCAGGGAAGATCTTTCAAAACAATCCGGCTGTCGGTAGTCGAAACGATGGTCAGCAGCCCTGCGTCTTCCATCTGCTGCGCGCACCACAACGCACGTGTGTTTTGTGCAAATTTAACCGCAATGGCAAACTTATCGCCGTCACCCAGCGGATTGGCGCAGCTCCCCTCCGCAAACAAATAGCCCAGCAGTCTGGCGCGAGTGCGCATGTCTACCGACGTGTTGTAGACCATAATCGTGATATTGTCGGTAAATGTTGAGTTGTCCGAAAGATCTACCATCTCGACTTTCACCTGATGCTCACCGTCAGCAAGCGCCGTTGTGTCATAAGACAGTTCATAGGGTTCAGATTCATCGAGCGTCTGAAAAACATCATTCACATAAAGAGCAACATGCTTCACCTCGACATCCTCTGCGGCTGCCGCGGTCACCACAATGGTATCGCGCACAAAATCAAAGGGCTCAGGCAAAATCAGCTCTATAGGCGGCTGCATGTTATCCACAACGACCGTGATATTAGAGGAGTCCGTATAATTATCAGCAAGATCAACCGCCCGGACTCTGATTAAATGCGAACCATCGGAAAGTGCTGTTGTGTCGTAATCGAATTGATACGGCGCTCCGAAGTCCACCTCAACCCAGCCCCCATCAACATAAAGCGATACCTTCTTGATTCCGTTCGCATCGGAAGCGCTCGCCTCCACCGTAATCACTCCGCTCACCGTATCCTGATCGGCTGGAGAAATTATTGAAACCGCCGGAGGGATGATATCCTCAACAACCGTATTATCTACAACAACCGTGATATTCGAAGAAAACGCAGCATTATCAGCCATATCAACCGCTCTGACCTTGATCAAATGCGATCCGTCGGAAAGCACCGTTGTGTCATAACTGAATTCATATGGGGCGCCGTGATCCGTCTCAACCCAGGCATCATCGACATAAAGCCCGACCTTCTTGATTCCGCTCGCATCGGAAGCGCTCGCCGTCACCTGAATGATTCCACTCACCGTATCCTGATCGGAGGGAGAAGTCACCGAAACTGTCGGCGGGGTGATATCCACATCCGGAACAGCATTCGTATTGGCAAGCACCTGATAAAATGCCTGCTCTTCAGACATCGAATTCGTAACAACCATCACCCCGTCAATCCCCGGGATACTCTCCGCAATATTGCTCCATGAGTTTTCCGTCAAATCCACACTTTTCTGAATGGTGTACTTGGCCGAGGAATCGCCCTCCCAATTCACCATGACAGCGTCAAGCCCTTCAGGAGAAGCCACCGCGCGGCCTAGTTCTATATGGGCCAGCACCGATGATACATCCGTGGCAGCAACATGCATGACCAAACCAATGATCAATACTCCTACGAAGATTTCTGCTAATTTTCTCATCCCGCTCTTCCTTTCGCTTGCTGCCCCGGCGCGGCCGGACCGTTGAACAGCACCGGGCTGTCGCTCCAGTCGTAGATTCCGGCACTGGTTGTATTCACATTGAGTGCCCGTGCCGGACTCAGGGAGCACTTACCCTATGCCGGAGAAATCCTACCGGCTCGTCGGCGATTGCATCCCGGTGGCGGACGGTGATGGTTTGCGTGCCGTCCGTGTTGTATGTGGTCGAAAGGGTGTAGGTATTGGTCGGCTTGTCGCTGCTCCAAAGTGGGGTCCATTCGGAAAGGTCCTCGCTGCCATCAACCTCATAGAGAAGGTCGGGGGCATCCAGGCGGCGCCTGAAACTGATCGACAGATGATTGGTCGCATCCACCTGCTCAAAAACAAGCCCCGGCAGATAGTCGCGCACGTCTCCGCCCTCAGGCACCTTAATGGCATATTCGAGGATATTGGGAACGCCGTTTGAATTGGGATCTGCCCCGGGCTCCGCATCATCTCCTGTATACCCAGCCGTCTCGACCCAATTGGAAAAATGATACCCGTTGAGTGGCGGCTCCATCCCCAGCGCCTCATATTCGTCCACCTCATTCAAATAGGCGTTGACGCGGTTATTCGGCTTGTCGGCATCGGATACATTATACAGATCGATACCGGACTGGATCTGCGGCGCTTCGTTTGTCGGCAGATAAGCAGCCAGCTGCGCTTTTATGGCACTGTATTGCGGGTCGTCGGCCAGATTCGTCCATTCGTTGGGGTCAACCGCATTGTGATAAAGCTCTTCGCTTCCATCATGATAGCGGATGTAGCGCCAGTCGGAGGAGCGCAATGTGTAATTGCCCCGACCCCAGGTCGTCAGCGCCGGGGTCGTCTTCGACAGGGATGGGTCGTCGAGCCACGGCACGAGGCTGATTCCGTCGACGTTAGCAGGCGGTGTCAGACCGGTAAGGTCCGCCAAGGTTCTGTAGATATTGATCAAACTGACCGGCTCGGTGATGGTCTGGCCATTGGCCGCGTTACCGCGCGGATCATAAATAACAAACGGCGTTCGCGTGGCCTCTTCCCAAAGGGAAAATTTACTGAAGCTTTGTTTTTCGCCAAGGTGAAAACCGTGATCGCTCCAGAGCACAACAATGGTGTTGTCGGCATAAGGGCTGGCGGCCAAGGCGTCGAGCACCACGCCGACATTATCGTCGGTGAAAGAAATGGACGCCAGATATCCACGCCGCGATTTTTCCCAGGCGTCATCCTCTTTGAGCGGGATGTCGGTATAAATCTGCGCATTGGCGCGACCGACAAGCGGGACATCCGAAAGGTCGCCGGCGAGGATCGGCGGGGCTTCGATCGGAAAGTCGAAGCGGTCGAAGTTTTCGACCGGCGTAACGAACGGCGTGTGCGGGAGGATAAAGCCAACGGCGAGAAAGAAGGGCTTGTCATGAGATTGCTGCAGAACCCCGACTGCCGCGTTCGCGCTCTTGCGGTCTTTAAAATCGGTCGCCGGATTCGTGGCCGGGGTCGCACGCAGACGGCTCACATCAGGTGAATAATAGTACTTCGGGTCGTTAACCAGATTGAGCGAATTATCTCCGTAGGAAAGATACACATCCCACTGCTCCGTCGGCTTATAGGCTTTATCCGGATTGTGCCAGATCTTGGTGTAACCGGCCGTGTAGTAGCCGTTATCGCGGAAGAACTGGGGCATCGGCAAAAAGGCATCCAGGGTCGCGCTATCCGCTGCGTCCAGATTGACTAACGTATAAAACGGATAGAGCCCCGTTGTCGTAGGCTCGGCCCCAAACATAATAGCACTACGACTGGGCGAGCAACCGGGAGCCGGACAATGGGCATTGGAAAAAATAACGCCCTTTTCTGCAAGTGCATCCATGTTGGGGGTTTTCGTCTGCGGATGTCCACCGAGGAATCCCACCCAGTCGTTCATGTCGTCGATGCAGAGCATGAGAATATTGGGGGGTACGGCGTTGATGAACGTGATGCTCAGACCGCTGTTGGTTGACCCCGCTACCGCGCTGGCATCTCCACCGACAAATGCGCCGTCGGCGAAGGCGACCACCAGGTTGCTGATGCTCTCTGCACTGGTATGATCCGTGGCATTGCCGGTGAAGCTCAGCGTGACCTGCGTATCACCATCACGAGCCAAAACTGGAGTCAGGCCCGCTGGGGTGTTGCTGACAACCACATGACCGGCGCTAACAACATCCGCAGTGAAGAGTTCGTCCGACAGCGTGATTGCAAGGGTGGAGGAAATGCTTCCGTCATTGGAGACGGCTTCGCTTACACCATCAGAAGAGTAGACCAGGCTGGGCGTCGAAGAAACGCCGCCCACCGAAATCTCTGTATTCAGCTCAAAGTCGTCGACCTGAAATTCCATTCCGACCACGCCGTCGAACATCTTAAATCCAAAACAGTCGAGGCCTCCATAGTTTGCGGTCCGAAGCTGATCGTCGGTATCCAGCTGCCCATTAACCCAAATATCAAGAGCGTCTGCGGGCACGCTGTATTGATCGCTATCTCCGTAGGTGATCGTGCTCGTCCCGGCGTTAAAAACGATGGCCACCTCTCCCCACGTATTCAAGGTCAAGCCGGCCGTACCCAAGCTAACGCCCCCTTTGAAATCATTCAGGCCGGCACCTGACCCGGGTACCACACGAAAATTGGCGTTTTTTGAGGAATCTGTGGCTTGCGAGATAAAACGTAAATCAAAGGTAAACTGCCCGGACACCGCCTCCCCCGAAATATCCAACGCAAAGGAGTCCGCTCCCGTATTCACCACCTCCATGACCTTGTTACCAGCGACATCGACGATGGCGGCCGTGGATCCTCCGCCGGAGGTCACCCAGGTAGCGCTTCCCTCATTCACCCGATCCGGATTACGACCGACGAGTGTTGTCCCGCCCGTTTCAAACCCATCAAAAAAAATGCTGGCAGCCTGAGAAGCAGTGACGGCCGTCAGCGCGAAGATCGCGCAAACCATAGTTCTATTTATAGGAAAACCCATTATTATTTCCTTCATTCTAACGCCCCGGGACCGGCGCGAAAGACGCATGAAACTTCAAGTGGTCCGCTTTTCGGCAGGCGATATTCCGTATGCACGGGGAGCCCCCAACTATTGTCGCCGCCTACGCCCATCTGCCAACCGTCCACGTTCACGGTAATGAAGTCGCGTTCCGGCAACTGATCATCGTGCGTGGCGGCCGCGAGATTCGCCATGGAATAGGGCCAGGCGCTGACGCCCAGATTCCGACCATCGGCCTTGATGTTCACTCCGGTTCCCTCACCATCGGAAAACTCGATCCAGCGCACATCCGACCGGTTGGCATTGGCCTGCGGCCGGACGTAATGCGTAATCCAACCGTCGACCGTGTCGCGAAAAATGCCGACAGCAGCTCCGGTTTTGCGATCCCAATAATTTTCCTGCGGGCCGCGGCCATACCAGCTCACACGGCTTAATTTTTCAGGCAGCGTAAACTGAAGGCCCATGCGCGGCAGTTCGGGCACCCCGTCGGAGCGGTTTAGAACCAGCCTCACCCGCAGGCTGCCGTCGTTACGCAATACATAACTCATTTCAGCCGTTGTCTTTCCAACGGGAACCTGCAGTCGGGCAACCAGGCCGTTTCCTGCAGCACCGAGCGACTGAAGCCGGGTATGGTCGCCGGCATCTTTCCATGCCCCCATTTTTTTCGGCACCTTCCAGCCTTTGTCGTTATCGGTTGGCACCCGCCAGAAATTCGGATGCAGCGGGGCGGCCAGATATTCCTCGCCAGCCACCTTCAAGGATTTCAGCCAGCCGGTTCTGCCGTCCACGACGGCACAGGTGCCGCCGGCCTCGACCGCCCAGTCGTCGCCGACCGCATGAAAGCTCACCCCCGCCGGCGCAGCCGCAGGGGTATCCGCCACCGGCACGGGAATGGAAATTTGATCCCAAGCGACAATGTGGCCGGCTTCGGCCCATGCGGTTGCCGAGGGCAATCTGAACTGGAGGGTCATAAAATATTCCGAACCGGGCCGCAAGTCCGGTTGCTGCCAGGGAATTTGCACAAAGGCTTCCGCGCCCGGGGCGACGTCCAGTGGCGGCAATATTCCCTTTTGAATAACTTTGCCGTTTTCCTCCAGCACCCAGTTCGCGTCGAACGCATCGAGTTTTGTCGTGGCATAGCCATTGTAGATGCGGAGTTTCCCCTGGCTTGCGTCCTCGGCCTTGAACTTGACGTATTGATAAACTTTTTTTACCTCCCAATAATGCGGATGCAGCTTCCGCCCGGCTCCAATAACACCGTTGATACAGAAATTCGAATTATTAGGGATATCTCCAAAATCGCCGCCATAAACCCAGCCCTTGGCCGGATCGTTTGGGTCGCGATAAAGCGCCTGATCCACCCAGTCCCAAATGAAGCCACCGATGAACATGGGATGGCCGTCGATCACATCCCAGTAATCCTGAAAATTGCCGACACTGTTGCCCATCGCGTGGGCGTATTCATTCATCAAAAACGGCTTGCCGGAAAGATACGGTCCGTGCTGATCCTCATTGGAACTTTCACCATGTTCCCCCTTGCGCACGGCATCGCCAACGACGTGTTTCCGCAACCATTCGGTTGTCGGATAGGTCTGGCTGTCTAGGTCTGCCGCGAGGTTCATGTCCGCATAATGAATCGGCCGGTGTTGCGGGTCGGCGGCCAACGCGGCCTCGCGCATCGAGAGAAACACATCGCCGTAGCCGGCCTCGTTGCCCAGCGACCAGATCATCACACAGGGATTGTTCCGGTTATGGATGACCATACGCTGCATCCGGTCTACGCAGGCCGGGCGCCAGAGGTCTAAATCGGCGGGCAGGACTTTTTTATGGTAGCTCAAGCCGTGGCTTTCCAGATTGGCTTCATCCATCACAATCAGGCCCATCCGGTTGCACAGTTCATACCAGCGAGGGTCGTTGGGATAATGCGCGGAGCGCACAGCATTGATGTTGGCCTGCTTCATCAGGCGGATATCCTGGTCCATGCTGCCGCGCGTCACGGTATAGCCACCTGCCGGATCGAATTCATGGCGGTTGACGCCTTTAAGCTTGATGGAACGTCCGTTGACCCAAAACTGCTGATCCCGAATCTCCACCCTACGGAACCCGACATCCATCCGCCGGGTTTCGATCACCCGGCCATCCTGAAGCAGTTCCACCAGCGCGCTGTAAAGATCGGGCGTTTCTACCGTCCACAGCCGGGGATGCGGCACGGTTACCTTGCGGGTGGTCTGTTCGTCAGAAAATCCGGCCGGAACCGGCGGAACCGGCTCGTCCAGCAAGGGTTTGCCGCCGACCAGATGGCCACCGGGATCGAGTAGACTCAGTCGGACCCGCAAATCGGATTCCGGCCTGCCACCGGCATTGCGGAGCGTGTAGCTCATAGCCACGCCCGCATTCGTCAGCGCAGCGTCCAGATCCGGATGCACATAGAAATCCCAGACCGAAACATCGGGTGCGGTGTAAACGAATACATCGCGGAAGATTCCGCTCAAGCGCCACATATCCTGATCTTCCAGATAGGAGCCGTCGCACCGACGATACACCTCCACGGCCAGCCGGTTCGTGCCGTTATGAAGATGGTCTGTAATATCGAACTCCGCCGGAAGCCGGGAGCCCTGGCTATAGCCTACTTTCCGACCGTTAACCCAGACCTTCATCGCCGAACTGACGCCGGCGAAGTGCAGCAGCACCCGCTGACCGCGCCAGGCCTTTGGAACTTCAAATTCACGGAGGTAGGAGCCGACCGGGTTGCGATGCAGGAACGACGTATAATTTGTCGGCGGCGGGTCCATCACGATCGGAGGATTCGACTTGAAGGGATATGTATAATTGCTGTAGATCGGCACGCCGTAGCCTTGCAGTTGCCAGCAGGACGGCACCGAGATGGTATTCCACACCACCGAATCAAACTGAGGTTTAAAAAAATTCTCGGGTCGGGAGTCCGGATCGGGCGACCAATGGAAGCGCCAAAGCCCGTTGAGCGAGCGCACCCACGGCGAATGGTCGTAGTTGCTCTTCCAGCCCGAATCCGCATCCGGGCATGGCCAGGCGGGATTGCGCGGAGGCAGTTTATTCACACCAAACACCAGCGGGTTTTCCCAATCCGGATGAACGGATTCCGGATCAGTCAGGGCGGCCATCAACTCACCCGACCAGCCTGCGGCAAGCAGACCGACAACCACACCGGCCAGCAACCTGAATGCCACCAAAAACTTCAATTCAAGCGGAAGCCTTAACGCGTCTTCATTTAATCGCATATTCTCTTACTTCGCTATCATTTAACAAGCCGATTTAAAACCTCAATAATCAATCCAAACAGGCACAATATTGCCCTGCTGCAAAATGAACTATTATGCGGATCCTTTATGCTTCCACCCACACAGGAGCCGATATCGTAGAACCCACCATTTTGGGTTTTCTTTCTTTCATCCCATCGCAGAGGTGCAGCACGCGCAGGAGATAGAATGAGGAACCTTCATCCTTAACTTCAGGAGTCCAGATGACTTCATCCCTGTTCCCGTCCAGCGTGATCTCAGCGGCTACCTCGCAGTCGTCTTTTCCTGCGGAATGGTTTTTTAAAACCTGAATCTTGCTGACCCGTTCATCTGGATGGGAAGCACGGGTGTTGATCTTGATTTCAAAGGCATACCGATCGGATCTTTTGATCGTCGAACCCATGATGCTTCCATTGACGGCGTATCGCAACTCCACCCCCTTTATCCACGAAACAAAGGTGCGGCGCTCACTTAATGCCCGCGTAATTGATTCCAAGGAGAGGTCGTGCGCTAGAACCTGCGTCGGCGGAAAGCCGTCAGGATCAGTGATGGCATCAATATTATGATTATCGTAAACCCCGATCGGAGCCACCTTCCACCCTTTATTGAGCGCTCGGATATACGCTTCCCACCGCGTCCATTTATACCCTGTATGAAGCTCAAACGTGCTGATTCGTTTGACGATTTCAGGATCAATGTTATCCCAGTCATCGTATTGATTGACCTGGGGATGGTTGAAGCCGACTACGACACATCCTTTGTTCTGACGCGGTTTCGCTGTTTTTGCCCAGTTGTAGAATTGGGGAATGCTCCAGCGGGCTCCAGGCCAGGCAGGAACAGGTCCGCGTTGCCCGTGATCCGCGTTCACGTATTCGGATGTGTTCAATACGGTGAGGTGCCCCCTTCCGCCATTCGTCTTCACGTTTCTGCTGTACTCAAAACCGGGGATCGCAACAAAATCCTTCGTTGTATACTCATCAGCGGTGCGTTGGGTAATCTCCCAGCACGGGTTATCTTTAGAAACGGGTTGGAGCGATGGTTCCTGACTATGATCCGTTGTTGCATAAAAATCGTAGCCGTTTTCTTTGGCCAGCCTGTAGTGGTTCGCAGGCAGCCCTTGCAGGTTGGTATAATCATCCGGATTCAGATTGATCGTGTTCCAATCTTTCCAATCCGTTCCCGGAGGAACCTTCCAATGCGATTTAAATTCGGTAGGTTCATTCAGCTTGGGCATCGGTTTGGAACGATGGGCACCGTGCGTCCAGGTGAATATCGTATGCGAATGCGTATTCCCCCGATACACATTGAAATAGGACAACGGCTGCCGCTCATCGGACACCGGAGATTTAGCAAACCTATTCATTATCTGTGCATTGGCAACGGCCCCCGTACCTGCGAGCAGTACCAAAAATGATCGTCTATCTACTTTTTGTGTTTTTGTCATAGTGTGTTTCCTTTCTCAGTTTTAACCGTGCCCCATGGCAGAAGTAATCCGAGGGCAGAAAAGGTCTCGGATCAATTAAGCAGAAATGCCCCATCAAGGTGTCGCGTATTCCGGCGGTGTTGGCGCTTTCTCCAGCCCATCGGATCCACCTGGAACCCGCCCTGTAGATACATACTCAAACTCTCGCACGACGCTAAACTTTTCTGGAGGAATCCGTACGTCCCGGCCCTTTTTCGCGAGATAGGCATCACAGGCATATGCAGGCGTATTCAGCAAATCGCATAACTCGGTAATGTGAGCAGGATGTTCCCCCCACCCTGACTGATCTGCAATCAGCCCACCCACAGAGCCCTCCCCTTCAATAATTGCGGCTATAAACTGAGAGTTATAGACTTCCGGAGCCCACTGCTCTGGATTCTCCGGATCATGCGGAATCCCTTCATTGAAGGTCATATAGATATTGGTATTCCACGAAACCGGTGCGTACGAAATCGCCCAGGGAAGATCCTTCAACACAATCCGCTTATCGGTGGAAGAGACGATCGTCAGCAGTCCTTTCTCCTCCATCTGTTTCGCACACCATAAAGCCCGCGCATTTTGAGCGCCTTTGACCCCAATGGCAAACTTATCGCCACCCCCTAACGGATTCGCGCAGCTACCCTCCCCATACAAATAGCCCAGCAACCTTGCACGCGTGCGGATATCCACCGCGGACATGCGGTCTGCACGCTTACTATTCGCGGCCGCAACATGCATGATCAAACCAGCCAACACTGCGACGACGCCCATGCCCAATAATTTTCTCATATCTTCTTACTATCCTTTGACTAAAACGACCATGCAGCCAACGTTCTGCTCGAATTAACTACCTACCGGTCCAAACCGGAGCCAACCATGCCATGGGCTTCTGTGCATCTGCGGCCGAAGCATCTCCTCGACCGGCATTCCAGACTCGGACAAAGAAGTCGCAGGCAAACGAACGTAGTCGTCAAAAATTCACAGTCGTTTCTTCTTTTTCAATGGGTTATAGTTTGCCGGACGATCCGCATCCCAGGCTTTGTCCAGCTTCTTGCCGGAAAGTACCTTCGGTGCTTCTTTCTTTGGCAACCATTCGTCCGCCAACTTCTGCTTCATTGATTCATATTCAGGATTGTTCGCCAGATTGGTCCACTCCTGCGGATCGTTGCGGTGATCGTAGAGCTCTTCCGTCCCGTCAAAATAGCGGGTGTAGCGCCAATTTTTTGTCCGCAGGGTATAATTGCCACGCCCCCAGGTAGTCATAGCCGGTTGTTCCATCGGTTTCGACGGATCATTCAACCACGGCACCAGACTCATCCCGTCCACATAATCCGGCGCGGCCAGCCCGGCAAAATCGCAGACCGTTTTGTATACATTGATCAACCCCACCGGCTCTGCACAGGAACGTCCGAGGCCTTTTTGACCGCGCGGATCCCAGATAATAAACGGAACACGGGTGGACTCTTCCCACAGCGTAAATTTGGTATAAGCACGTTTTTCTCCGAGGTGAAAGCCGTGATCTGACCAGAGCATGACAACGGTATTTTCTGCATAAGGACTCGTTTCGAGGGCATTAAGAACGCGACCCACATTATCATCCACAAAGGAGATGCTGGCTAAATAGCCGCGCCGAACCTCATTCCAGCAGTCATGCTGATCGAAACGATCCGGGTTTCTGGGAGTTGCCATGGACTGCCCCACGGGCGGGACATCCTCAATATCATTTTCCTTGATGGGCGGCGGCGGGATCATTGCCGGGAATCGATCATAATTTTCCTCAGGCATCACAAACGGCACATGCGGCCGGATGAAGCCGACCCCCAGGAAGAAAGGCTTCTCGTGCTCTTTCTCCAGAAAGCCGATGGCATGCGATGCCGTTCGATAATCCATGAAATCCGTGAGCGGATTGACACCGGGACAAACGCGCAGATGATGGTCTTTTTTCTCTCTTGCATCGGCCATATGCCCTTTGCCCGGAGCGCCTTTAATATTCAGGTCCCCGTACATGGCATACTCATCCCAGCTCTCCTTTTCTTCATAGGTGTTATCCGGATTATGAAACACCTTGGAAACGCCGCAAGTGATATAGCCATTCTCCTTCAGGTGGCGGGGTAGATTCTTGTAGCGATCCAGAACCTCACGATCCACGTTTCGCAGGTCATAGAAGGGATAGAGCCCGGACTTGTGCGGTTCCACCCCCAGCATAATTGCATTTCGACTCGGCGAACACGCAGGCGCGGCACAATGGGCATTAGTAAAGTTAACGCCTTTGGCTGCGAGTTGATCCATAAACGGTGTTTGCGCCAGGGGATGCCCACCTAGGAAACCGCACCAGTCGTTCATATCATCGATGCACAGCATCAGAATATTCGGCCGCTCAGGGTTGGCTGCAACCAGCGAGGATGCAGTCAAGACGACCCCTACGAGTAAAGGTATTCGCTTCATCATTCGTTCCGCCTACAGCTTGCGCTGATCATCAAGCGTGTAGCGCTCGATCATGCCATGATATTTTTTTTGAATATCCCGATACATGCCACGAATTTCGGCCTCGGTTCCATTAAACGAACATTTTACACAGGCCCAAATTCCGTCGCGTGATGTCAGCAAAACATCAATATCACGAGAAAAGCAGACCGGGCATCGTTTGGTTACGCGGTGATGATCAGACATGTGGAAAACTCCGTTGAAGTGTTCGTATCGTAGGTTAGTTCAAGGACAAAGTAGGGTTCGAAAAGATTGCCTTCGCGAGCCAGCCCCGAAGCGGGCTGAGCCCCCTTGGCCGGGGCCATCATGACCCGTGAATTCACCTGAGGAACGATGGCAACGACGCATTCCGGCCTTTCGGCTTCCAGACGACGGCGACGATACAGATAATCCATTTCCTGCGTGGCTTCCGCATCCGTCACCTGTAATTGAATTCCATGCAGGTCGATCGGATATTCTGTACAACCGGGAGCCCCCTTGAAGTATTCGGTGGCCAGGATGTCTTCCGTATCGCCCGAAAGCGAACGCGTCAGGGTGATTTTTCCACCCGGTTCGATCGCATAGGTCGTTACAACCTCCACCGTGCCGCCATCGGGAAAAACAATCTGGGCCGGTGATAACACCACACGGCTTCCCGCGCTGCTACGTTCAATCGATTCCACCTTAGTCGGCGTGGTGCAAAGGTCAACTTCCTGGCCGTTTTTGACCAGCTTGAGCGTGGTCCTTGATCCGTCGAAACTATGATTCGGATAGCCGGTCCGGTATTGCGATTGAATCAGATAGGGATACGCACCGTTTTCACGACTCGGCGTATCGGGGCCGGTTGCCTTTTCGACGCGCCCGATATATGCCCTCAAATCGCCGATTGAACCGCCCTGATTGGCATCGATCAACACACGGAGGTCGGGATCGATATGCCAGAAATAGTGCTTGTGCGACTGATAGAGCATCTCTTTGGCCAGGTACACTTCCGGCTCGGCCATCGGGCGATTTTCTTTATGCCACAGGGCATATTCGGTCAGGGTTAAATCGTCGAGTTCCCCCTGGTCCTTCAGCTCTTTAAAGTAGGTTAACTGCTTGGTGTAGAGATCCCACGATACCTCCGGCGGATATTCGCTGTTGTGATTCCAGGTCAACCACTGCGTTCCGACAAAGGTGTTGTAGTAGGTGTGCCCATTGAAATCGGCCTGCATCCGATATTGGTCAATCAGGTTCAGGTCGTAGGGACAGAACGATGCATCGTTCCCCATTCCGCGAATCACGTTTGGGGGATGGCTGGCCCAGAAATCGTTGCGGCCTTCGTAGGAGAGACTCATGTCGCGCGCCAAATGCGGCACCGCCACCACCCCCGACCAATCCTGCTCATCTGCCGCCGGACGCAAGGTGTGCCCTTTCGCCGGGAACCACGGCCCCCAAGGCATGCCTTCATTGAAGAGATACCAGGAGTGATTACAACCGTGAAAAACACGAACCCCTTCCTCGAAACACCCACCCACCAGACCTTCAACTTCCGGTACAATCTCCTTGAGAATACGTAGCGCCGAGCTGTCGAAGTGATACGACGTCACCGCCGTCGGCATCCTACCGAACACGGCCTTGAACTTGCTCAAAGCCATCTCCATCAATTGCCGTTTCTGCTCTTCGTCAAACAGCCAGATGTGCTCCAGACCGCGCGAAATATCGTCCATGCCCGGCCCTTCCAGGCGGTTCAGAGCCAGTCCGATTTCATCGCCGAACTCTTCCTGATACGCCAGAGCATCGGCCACAATATGATCCTGAAACAGGTCAAAATAGTGCAGAAAGATGCTGGTTTTCATTCCCAACGAATGAACCAGATCCTGCTGTTGCTTGAAAATTTCATAGCGGCCGGGATCGGTTCGGTGGAATATATTCAGTTTCATCATAATGCGTCTCGTTGGTTTATTTTTTCACGGCATATTCTTCGCCTGGCTTGGCTTCAAAATGCACACTGCCTAGGCTGGTCTTTACGGGTTCCCACCTGCCGTCCACTTTTCGGTGCACTTTGCTCCCGCGACCGTAACCTGGCAGGTTCAATTCAAACAAATGGGTGTCGTCGACGGTAAGCGCAACTGCTTTTTCACCTTGTTTATTACGCTGACCATACGGCACCAAAACATCGACATCCGGCATGATTTCGATCGTCACACCGCACCCGTTTTGCGATTCAATGAAATAGAGCCCCGTTCCTGCGTATTTTACGAAAGGAGAGTTGCCGACTCCGATGAGGCGTTCGAAATCACCCGACGGCCCTTCAAGATGATCCACAAATTCTTTCGGCATCGAATCGCTATAGATCAGCGTTTCACCATCCGAGAAAGCGGAGCACCTCTCGTCATAAGAGAGAGCCGCATGCTTAAAATAGTCCTCGGTTTTAGACGATGTGGTGTATGGCTCAAAACGCGGTTCACTGCGCATCACTTCCCCGGCCGCCATGAAGGCGGCCGCCTTTCCCGGCGTGGTTTTTAGGTTCAGGTTATGGGACTGCACCACATACTCCGCCTGTTTGGGCAGAATATAGGTCCACATCGCTGCCGCCTGGATACCGAGAGCTCGGAAGACTTTGGCCATCGCCGGATAGAGGTAGGATGACGGATTCCAATAGGTCTCAAATTCATAGACAATCCGCGCCTTGTCTTTAAAACGATCCTCCAGCAACCAACCGTGATAGGTGGGAGTATCCACCACCTTTTGGAGCATCGCCAGGTAGTTGATCTCGCCAACCTCTTCGGGGGACTTACTGCGCGATTCCGACTGACCGGGATAGAGGCAGATCGAGACAACCTCAGCATCCGACTCAGCCGCGGCCACAAAGACATCCTCACCGGTCCACTCCATCATTCGCGGCCATTCCAGCGACCACGTCATCACCGCCGCAACCTTTTCATCCTTAAAAAACTGCACCATGCGGTTGATATACTGCTTCGTGTTCGCAGTTCGCCATGCCGTATAACTGTCGTCCGAATCCGTTTCACCATTCTCTTTCAGCCATCGCTGGTAAACGGCAAAACACTGCGGCACGGCTTCGATCTCATCGCGCTTGAAATAGCCCGGTTCATTGATCGGTTCCACCACAACCAACGCAGGGCTATTCTTAATTTTCACCCCTCCGCGGTATCTATTCCTGCGATTAAGCAGTTGATGAATATAGCGATCCGCCTTCGCCATAAACTCCGGGTCAACCATCCAGATCGGTTTGGTTTTATCGCGGGTAGAAACAAACGTCTCCGACCCACGGGCGGCGCCGAGGGTATTCAAAAAAGCCAGATAGATGTAAATCCCATTCTCTTCAGCCTTTGCCAGGACATACTCCGTTAAATCGAGCCACTGGTTTTCCACCAGATTGCCCTCTTCATCGCAGAGGTCACCCGGCGACAGATGAATCCGGATCAGATTACAATCCATCTGCAGCAGCTCTTCATAAGCCTCATCAATCAGCCTCTTATAAGCACCTAAGTCCATCGGGGTCTGCACGCCATGCTTCTGCATCCGCCCGTATTCCCACGACATCGACGGCTGGAAATTCACCCCGAAAAGATTCACTTCGGAACCATCCTCATATAACAACGTCCCGTCCTCGACATGCACCTTCTGAAATTCCGTTGCAGATGCAGAAAAGAAAGCCCCGGAGGAGACAAGGCAAAGAATGGTTGCGCTCCGCTTTATACATCTCATGGTTTTCATCATTCCCATAACAATTCAATTAATCCAGTGGCGGCTGTAGACCTTGCTTCTGATATTCTTTCACGTGTTTTTTATAGGTATTGATGTTTCTCGTCGGACTGTCGGCATCCGCCACATTGTAGAGCTGCATTCCGGACGAAACCTGAGGCGCCTCTTTCGTCGGCAGCCAGGCGGCAAACGTTTTTTTGATCGCGTCATACTCGGGGTTCATAGCCAGATTCGTCCACTCGTTCGGGTCGGCCGATTCATCATAGAGCTCTTCCGATCCGTCAAAATAGCGCGTGTAACGCCACTCCTTGGAGCGCAGCGTATAGTTTCCCCGGCCCCAGGTTGTCATGGCGGGTTGCTCCATCGGTTTCGACGGATCGTTCAGCCAAGGCACCAAACTTTGGCCATCCACATAGTCCGGCACATCCAACCCGGTGAGCTGACACAGCGTCCGATAGACATTGATTAAGCCAACCGGTTCGGCGCAGACGGTTCCATTCCCTGATTTATTACGCGGATCCAGAATAATGAACGGCGTACGGGTAGCCTCATTCCAGAGCGAAAACTTGCTGAACGTGCGCTTTTCTCCCAGATGAAATCCATGATCAGACCACAGCACGACAATGGTGTTGTCGGCATACGGACTTTCTTTAAGCGCTTCGAGCACGCGCCCGACGTTATCGTCGGTAAAGTTGATGCACGCCAGATAGGCCTTACGCAGCTCTTCCCATGCATCATCAGCGCGAACCGGAATTTCTACATAAATCTGCGCGTTGGCCTGTCCGGCGATCGGGATATCAACCAAATCGTCGGCCTTAAAAGGAGGCTCTTCGATCGGATCGGCAAAACGATCCCAGTTTTCCTCTGGCGGAATAAAGGGGGTGTGCGGCAGAATGAACCCAACCGCGAGGAAGAATGGCTGTTCATGATCCTCGTTCAAAAAGCGAGCGGCATGCATGGCGCTCTTATAATCCTGAAAATCCTCCAACGGATTACTGGCCGGACAGGCGACGATCCGCTTGTTGTACGGTTCCGGAACATATCCCTTTTCTTTGATCAACTTCAGCTTATTGTTACCGTAGTAATAGTAGTCGTCCCACTGTTCATTCTGGCGATAAGTATTGTCCGGATTGTGCCAGACCTTCGTCAGACCGCAGGTAGTATATCCGCTTTTTTTAAACAGCTCGGGCAGCGGCATGTAGGGCGCCAGCACCTCCGGCTCAATGTTATTGATGTTGTAAAACGGATAGAGTCCCGAGTTATGGGGTTCGATCCCGAATAAAATCGCGTTCCGGCTTGGCGAACATCCCGGCGAGGGACAATGGGCATTCGAAAAAATGACGCCCTGCTCTGCCAACCGATCCATGTTTGGCGTCAGAGCCTGCGGATGCCCGCCAAGAAACCCGCACCAATCGTTCATGTCGTCGATACAGATCATCAATACATTTGGGGATGCATCGCTTGCTTCGGCGACGCTGCCGCCCAGCAAAAAAAACATCACCAAATGTAGAACCGCAGATAATCGGGAGAGATTAACGACTGATTTTCGAACAAGAAATTTCGAATTTCGAAGGAATCCTCCGACCCTGCATGCGCTCTGTTTAACTGACTTCATCATTCACTATTCCTTGTTCGACGTTCAATTGCCCCAGCCCTCTTCGAGCACTTTACGCTCAATAATCAGTTGCTCTTTTTCAATCAGGTATTCGCCTGGCATCGCCTCGAACTGAATGGACTCTTTCGGCGAAGCCACCAACTGCCAGCGGTAGCCTTCTTTCCGGTAGATCCAGCGCGGCGCGTCCATCCCCGGCAGCTTGAGCTTGAAGGGGTGCGATACATCCTCAATGAGCTTCACGACCTGATCACCGGTATGGCATTCCTTCCAGTGCGGCCTCAGCCATTCGATATCCGGCAGAATGCTTACCCGTAACGCACCGTTTTCGGATGGTTCGATAAAGTAGAGCCCCGATCCGGCATAGTCCACATACGGAGAGTTGCCGACGCCGATGATGGTTTCGGGAGGAACGCCCTCGCCCGCCACCTCACCTTTATTCCATCCGGAATAAACCAGCGTACGGTCCTTTAGCCCCCGACAGAATCCAGAGGAAGCAGACAGCGCAAAGGAACCAAACGCATCGCGGTCTTCGGCCGGCGTCGTATAGGGCTCCAGCCTGGAAAGCGTTTGGAAGGCCTGCTTGGCGACCATAAAGGAGGCGGCCTTGCGCGGGGTCGTCTTTAAATTAAGCACATGTGATCCACCGAGATATTCTGCAGACGCGGCCAGCCCATAGGTCCATTGCGTAGCCATTTGAGCACCGACCGAACGGAAAAACTTCGCCATGGCCGGATAGAGGTACCCACTTTGATTACAAAAGGTTTCATACTCGTATACCAGCTTGGCTTTCCCGGAAAATGCATCACTGCGCAGCCATCCCAGTCCATCCTCGTCATCGAAGCATTGCTGGATATAGGGCAGATAGTTTCGCTCGCTCAACTCTTCCGGATTTTCCCAAAACGGGGTCTTAAGATCCGCCTGGCCGGGATAGAGGCAAAAGGAAACGGCATCCACGTTCGAATCCGCGATCGCACGAAAGGCCGAGCGGTTTTTCGTGATGAGCCGGGTCCACCCACAGTTCCAGACCACCGGCTGGGTCAGTCCTTCGGCGCGGAACAGCTCCACAAGCCCGTTGATATAGTCCAGCGTATTTTTATAGCTCCAGGCTTCGAACTGCTCGCGCGTGCCGCCCTCATGGGATTCCTGCCACTTTTCAAACCAAACATAGGCGGGTTCGTTGACCGGCTCCACGACAGCCAGTGCGCGATGATCTTTATAGAGCAGACCATTGTATGGATTCCGGCGATTCAGGAGTTGCCGAATGCAGTTCTTCGTAGCTGCAACGGCCTCCGGTTCAACCATCCATTCCTCCCGCTCATAGGCTGCAGCAAATGACGTGCGATTGTACGGGAATTGCGTGCCGTCGTTGATGAGATGATTCAGGAAGGTCAGATAGATGTAGAGTCCGCGATTCGAGGCCTCGGCTAATGTGTAGTCGAGCATATCCAGCCAGGCCGTCTCGTTCAGATTTCCGTGGGCATCCGTAAAGTCAGCCGGCGTCAGGTGAATCCGGATCAGCTCCGCTCCCAGCCGCTGAATCTGATCGAAACTTTCATCCGTCACCTGCTTCAGGTCCTTTACCTTCAGCGGCATCAACACCCCTTGATTATGCATCCGTGAACCATGCTCAAAACTGACACAAGGCTGAAAGTTAAACCCGAACAGGTTGACCTCGCGGCCATCCTCAAAAAAGAGAACACCATTGCGGGCCTCTATTTTATGGAACAGGCCATCCGCCTCTGCAATCGAGGTGAAAGCGAGGCCAACAACCATCATTAAACAAGTAACCATCTTCACTAAACTTCTCCTCGGCGCGCTTCGAGTTCGGCCCGAATTTCGTAAGCGTCTTTTTCATTGAGCTTGTACAGCCTCAGACAGAACATGGCGAGAATCGGGGCAAGAACGGACGCACCGACAAAAAAGAGACGCAAGATGGTCATGGTACCTGCAGGTTGATCGGCACCGAGTTTTTCATTGAATCCGCTGAAATGGATGGCAATACCCGAAACAAGAAAAGTGAAGGAACCGCCGAACTTGGTGATCCATGTGAATACGGAACTGATGATCCCCTCGCGACGTTCGCCGAACTGATATTCATCCCAATCACACAGGTCGGCAATCATGGAAGGAACAATGACTCCGAGTGACACCCAGACCGGGCCATTTAGAACCGCGTCGAGCAATAACAGATACGGCATTTCCGGCGTAAAGATAAACCACTTGGACACGCCGCCTAACGCCGTCAAAGCAAGCACAATGAACATGGTGCGCCGCTTCCCGAAATGAAGAGCCAACCAACGCAACACATATATTCCCACAAATCCAACTACCGCAAATCCGGTTCCGTTCCAGGCGTTCAGAATAATCCCCTGCTCCACATTTCCGCCCTTCACGTGGTAGATCACAATATACATCGCGATGCTGCCGGCAACCGCGCCGCAGAAGTTTAATGCAAACACTATACCAACCAGCCCCATCATGGGTTTCGACGATGCCGCCTGTCCGATCGCTTTGAAAAACCCGATCTTATTCTCCGATTTTTCCGCGACCGCATAGAAGCGCTCCTTGCCAAAGATCGCAGGCAATACCCCCAGACCGAAAAAGACCACAATCCCAAGTACTAAGGAAACCCATCGGGCTCCCACAAGGGTATCCGAGAAGCAGTCCATATTGGTGGCGGGCAGATACCAATTCACACACAGATTTCCGATGTTATAAAACAGCGCCAGAAAAACCATCAGTCGCGTCCGTTCGTGATAGTCGGGTGTCTGCTCATACAGGAGCGCGTTGTAGGGAACCGAGTAGATCGTAAAGGCGGTAAAGAACAGAATACTGCCAATCGTCAGCCACAAGAAGGTGGCCATATCGCCCAGACCTCGCGGCACTAACCAGATCGACATGAACGATAGGGCCACGGCAATCGCCCCGCCGAATACAAACGGACGGCGACGCCCCCACCGCGATTTAAAGCGGTCGGAAATGCGCCCCATCACCGGATCGGTAAAGGCGTCCCAGATACGAGGAATGGTCATGGCCATACCGAACAAGATGGGGTTTAGTCCGAGAAAAATCTGAAAGATGGCCTGCGCCATGAACGGAATAACCAACCCTCCGTTCTGGACGGGAAATCCGCCCGCACCAACCGCCAGCTTTTGACCAAACGGAACACGGTCTTCCGGTTTAGTTTTGTGTGCTGTTTTCATGAAAGTACGTGATCCGGTTCACATGATACTTGACGATCTACAACAAGCGGAAAGGTGTAGGAACCAGGCGATCGTTCAATGACAATGGGTTCGAAACCGGGGAGCCGGAGTTCGAATGGGACGGCGGTTTTTTCGTCGAGCTCTGTAACCAACCCACCATCGGCATGCCACTGCCACGCTTCGCGCAGGAACCGGGCATGCGGATAGAGCGTAATACAAACCTCGTGCTCGTCCACTTCAACGAAATAGAGCCCCCGCCCCATGTATGAAACCAACGGAGACGATCCATAGCCGATGATCCGCGAAGGCGCAGCAGACACCTGCACCGGACACCACGAAACATCGCCGGAATGTATGAACAGATCCGGCGTGCTCACGATGCTGAGATCGTGTTCATACGAAAGCGCGGAAATATCAGACACATCATGAATATCGCTGAGTGTTTTATACTCAAATCCACGCGGATAATGACGAAAGACCTGCCCGGCAATGATGTAGCCGGCGGCCTTTCTCGGTGTGGTCTTGAGGTTAAGATTATGGGCGCACCCCATATGAGCGGAGTATACATCGAAGCAATGCGTCCACATGGTGGCCATCTGCGCACCCAGCGCGCGGAACAATTTGGCCATCGCGGGATGCAGGTAGGAATTCTTTTCGTTGTACATGGTCTCAAATTCATAGACCAGCTTGGCCTTGCCCGCAAATTGCGGATCGCGCACCCAACCCAAATGGTAGTAATCATCAAAGCAGGATTGCAAAAACGGAAGATAGTTATTCCCACTCATATCCGCTGCATGCTCCATGAAGGGTTCGCCGACATCATCCTGCCCGGGATAGAGGCAAAATGAAATCGCATCGGCCTTGGAGTCGGCAATCGCATTGAACACATCGCGACGCCCCTCGATCATGCGAGGCCAACTGCAGTTCCATACTACCGGCTGCTGCGCGCCTTCAGTCCGCAGCAGGTCGTGCATGGAATCGATATAGGTTTTCACCACGCCATACCGATAATGGGCATAGTGAAGTTCGTTGAACGTCGCACCCGTTTGTTGCACCCAGTCGCAGAAGAGCGCTTTTTGCTCAGGGTGTTCCCGCATCTGGTTGAAGGTGCTGTATTCCGGCTCATTGATCAGCTCCCAAACCGCTATCGCATGATCCTCCTTGAGCTTCACCCCGGTATAGGGATTGGTCCAATTGACCAGTTGCTTGATCATGTTCTTCGTTTTGGCCACACAGTCGGGATGAAAAATAAACTGCTCGCGGGTATATTTCGGCACGAACGAATCTTCGATGAACACATACTCCATCTGATTCATAAACGTGATGTAAACATACACCTTGTTTTCGCGCGCTTTGGCCACCATATAGCCGAGCATGTCCAGCCAGAGGGTATCCACCAGGTTGCCATCGGCATCGGTAAAATCGGCGGGGGTCAGGTGGCAGCGAATCAGGTCGCAACCCATTTTTTCCAGATCCTGGAACCCATCGTCGCACATCGCCTGCAGGGTTTCCAACGTCATCGGCAGTCCCAGATGCTCCATGCGGAATTTATACTCCCAATAGAGGTTCGGTTGGAAATTATTGCCCCACAGAACCACTTCGGTTCCATCATCGTACCGCAAGACGCCGTCATGTACCGCCATGCCCATTGGATAGTTCTTTTTTTCAGCTAACATATTTTGATCTTTCATTCTATTTACCATATCAAATCGCCGTCCCACGAGATGGCTTTATTCACATAATCCTGAAGCGCAGCAGCCTGTTGGAAGGAAGCACGACAAACAGGACATTCGGCTGATTTCCTCTTTGCCCACGTTACTCCTTTACGCCTCATTCACTCTCTCCACTAATGGTCAGACGAATGTATGCCTGCGGCCTGTTCGTCACCGACACCGAGTTGGTGACCGTGGCAAATCCTGATTCAACCGGACCGCTCACTTTGATCATGCCATTTGTCATCCAGATTCCGGACACCAGATTGGAGGTCATTTCAACATTGTAGTCGATGCCGCTATCGATACGCATCACATGCAGCAACGTAAACAGGCCATCCTTTGTTCCAAAGGTTGGAAGAATGCCTACATCATTTTCGTTGGTCGGATTGCCACCAAACGCATATTCCACCAGGTTAACGACTCCGTCGTTATCGTCGTCTCCCTGTTCATCACCGGTAAGGGCATATTCATGCGCCCAACGTTCAAACTTCATTACCGTGGGGGCCTTAGTCACCACTAATTTAAAATCATCCATGCGAGCATATGCACCAACCGCCGCCGTGCCATCAATCGCAACAAACAATTTTTTTCCGGCATCCTGGGCCGTTGCCGTATAGACGGCGGGGTGGCTCACCTGTTCATAGGTGTTATTCAGCGCAGATCCTTCCGACAAATCAACCACCAGATCGGTACGCGAACCATTGATCGCATTATTGTCGGTTGTAAAGAGCGATACGCGAATCCGGTCATTGGCATCATCCCACTGCCACGCATCAAGCCAATGATAGCCCACATCAAAAATATCTCCCTCAGACAGCATATAACCGGTATCCAACCCATGAATGCTATCGCCCAGCGCATCTTTCTGGGCAATAGAGGCATTTCGAGTGCCATCAAACGTTTTGTTTGTCTGGCTGGCCGATAGAGTCTGCGGCCCCATCCCGATATTGACCCAATGATCCAGGGTATCGAAGGACGAACCAGATCCCGTAGTAGCATTAAAATTTCCGTTCAAAATGGATTCGCCAACCAAAACAACCACGTTCGTATTTTGTTCCCATTTCAAGGTATCCAACTGAATGCCCACCGAACCCGGCACTTCTATCCGCAGGGTGTTAAAGCCCTCATTCAACGTGACGGTTTTTGCCGCGTTGGCAAAGGAGAGCCAATCTCCAGTACTCGCAAAAGGAACGGTCCCTGCATCAACCCCGTTTACACGGATAGAATAGTCTTGATGGCTCGAACCGTTCACATATCGGAAGATCAGCGTGTAATGGCCGCTATGCGGAACATGCACCACATTATATTCGGCATAGCTTCCGGCTACATCATCGAAATCAAGGAGCCCCCACTTAGAGGTATCATCCGGCCCGTCTACCGTATCCGCTCCGTGTGAGCTGGATGGAAGTTCCATTTCAATTTCGTTATCCGGAATTTGCCCTTCAATATAATTAATCAGGTTACCAAAGGCCATGTTCCCCACCTGCTGAACATCCGTGTCGTTATAGGAATCATATCGCAAATTCATCCGATTCTCACCGGGTTCATGCGCAGTCGACTGCCAATTCCACAGCAGCACATTGTCGAACAAGCCGAAATCCTCGATACGCTGAAAAAGAGTATGTAGATATACGTCCTGCTGAACAACATCTATCAGATCATCATCCGGATGATAGTTTGATTCGGTCAACCACATCTCGACATCGGAAGTCGCCAGATCGGGATCCGACAGCATGTCCAGCGGCCATGAACAGTTCCATTTCACATCGTTCAGATCACTTGGATCGTAATAATAATTCTGTGCAATAAAATCGAGATCCCCCAGCAGATCAAACTCAACGACATCATCGTTCACTAACTGTTTATCAAAACGCTTAGAGGAATCGGTAGACCAGGGATTCCATCCGCCACTAAAACGGATCCCCACCTTCTGATGATCGCCGTGGCGCGCCCCTTTGGCGGTATCGACCGCCACCTTAAAGATCCGTAGAAACTCCTCCTTGTCCTCCTGATCCATGGCGACCTGATTATAGGGCTCATTAAAGACAGAAATCACATCCACATCATCCCGGAACTCGGCAATCAGGTCGGCCAGCATATTACAGTAGATCTCCCGCACCCTTATATTCCGGCCTTCCGTCATACTGTAATAAAATACGGGGTTGTCCTTGAGCGTAATAAAGGAATGATCCGTGGAAAGGGTATTCGTCGTCCCCGCTGGACCGATGTATTCATGTGCCTGGGTGAGAAAAGACGGATAGGTGTAATTATCTTTCCCCCATAACGAATGGAAATCGAGCATCGTATGCAATCCGTATTGCTTGGCCGTTGCCAGCATTCGTTTGGTGTTTGGAACGACTCGCCCCGTCCCATCGTCATAAAGATTCTCATCGGTTGAATAATCAATCCCATCCTGAATCGCATTCCAAATCACACGGAATGAAACATGCGTCAGGCCCTTTTCGATGAAATATTCCAACGACTCATTTAAAACAGGATAGTCCTCTTCATCCGCGCTATAGCGATTCCCGCGACTAATGACGTTGATACCCGCGCACCGGCTGATGGTGGTCATTTGAAAGGCCGACTCGACTCCGTTTTCAATGGTGGAACTACTTTTCGCTTTGTTCTCATCACCGGTATCGACATGGATGGTTCGGTTGTTTTGAATACACCGTAATTGCAGGCGTGCTTCATAATTGTATTCCAACGCAAACAGCTGCGAAGCCGTTGTCCCATCACCATCGGCTCTTAATGGCCCCCCTTCCGCGCTCGGAACGACCAGATATTGCTGAGTGGCAACATTCTTCAACCTGAAGCTCGGCTCGGCGAAAACATACAGCGGATCGGTGTGGTCTACAAATTCAAGGATCCATTTCGCGTTGTCCGCATCCCCATGCAACACCGTGGCACGCAGGGATCCATACTCCGCACCAGCGGTTGACTCTGCGGATAAATAGCCCCCGGAATGAATACTTTTTAAAGTAACCATCCGCACAGCTTCGCTTTTCCCTTCTACCGGGATCTCCGAAGCATTGGCATTTGCACCCAGACAAAGTACAAAAACCATGAATGACGCTATTACTTTTTGTCTCATATTGCAGGAGATCGGTTCCCAGGCCCTTGATTACGCTGAAGGATCACGATTGAACATCGCGATAACGACTTGAATATTGAGCTGAAGGTTCAGCTTATTTACTATACCTGATTGAGCTCAGGGAGACCACCCGCATAGAAAGGTGCTTCCTCTTTACCGCATGTTAGAAGGAGTTGAACATGCAGTCGTTTTCAACTCCTTCTAAGCGGCATCGCGAAGCGGTGCTCACATCACAATACGGCGACGGATAAAAAGGACCGCCCCGCCGGTGACCGCCACGAGCCCCAGCGTTGCCGGTTCCGGAATCACATCCACCGTAACGGAACCCATGATAAATTTATTATCTCCCACATACCCCGCACCCAGCGTGAATTCGTCGCTGTTAATCGTAAACGTTTGATCATTATTATCGGTGAAATAAGCATCCCCAACGGCAGGTGCAGCACCAGAAGCACCAGCGACAAGGCGATAGGTTTCAGACGTACTGCCAAACAGCACATTCATCTCAGTAAAGACCAACTGATCACCAACCCCCAATCCGGATACATTGGTGATTTTCAGCGAAAGCCATTCCAACGCGGATCCATCTGCCTTATTATCAATAGCATTGACTCCAGTGCCCCCCGCAACTCCAACCCCCTTGTTCTGGGCGCGGAACTTCTGCGATGAAACTCCCACAATATCAAACGTAACACCAGAACCTGGGTTTCCAGAAGGCAACGCAGAAAACGTGCCGATGGTGTACGTTGAAGCCTCCGTCGTATCAGTCAGGAGATCCGAAAAATTACTATCGGTAACAGCATCGGCCGTCCCCGGGATTTCGTTAGTACTACTAAAACCGATCACCAACGCAGCTTGCACATTCATGGCCGCCACCAGCCCTAACCCGATTATCCATTTTTTCATTTTTTTCTCCGTCTAATTTTCATCGTTCTGTAAAGCGAACGCCTTCTATTTTCTCTCTATTACACTGTGTTTATTGGGTTTGAGGCCTTCGATGCCTACTCCCCCGTTTTATCCGGG
>JAROAZ010000110.1 GCA_029432775.1 Pontiellaceae bacterium B12227
ACCTCATTCCGCCGGGCGGAAGTCCGTTCCCAAATCCCGCCTCGCGCTGCTTCGTATGACCCCCAAGCCCCCGCAACGGGGGATGTACGCCGCGCTTTGAGCCAAGAAAGAAATTGTGCTGTCTGTACGCTGCGCAAGCTCCGCGTCCACCCATCACAAATTCTCCCTTGTCTGCGCGATATGGGTGTCGGCTATTACCGCCACGGCAGCGCATCAGCCGCCTTTGCGTTCCGCTCGCCGGTCAAACGGGGCAGGGGTGCTGATGTTATTTTTCGCGGCGCTCAAAGAACATCATCACCTGATCCTGCCCGCTTGCCCGGCCTTCGCCCTACGGGGAGCTCCACACAAATTCGGCTCAAGCGCTTCAAGAGCACTCCGGAATCCCGGCTGATCCGAACGGCTCAAGGCGTTCCGGTCGCAGACTCCCTACTCGCCTTCAGCCGCTCGGGCCGCTCTTCCTCCGGGGGCCTACGGCCTACCCTGCGGGGCTTGGAGCCTTCGGCCGCACCCCGACGGCAGTTTCGCCGCTACGCTTAAGCAAAATTTGCCGGGGCGCTCCAACGGTCACTCCGTTCCCTCTCACAGTCCTGCGGCGGCGGACCCGCTCGCTGTCGGGCACAGAATCCTTCGGACCACTCAAAGTCGCATAACCGCGGTTATGCGTTCGCTTCGCACATTTCGCTTTCTTGCGCCCGGCTCGCTTAAACAGAACCCGTTCTGTTAAGTCCGCCTTGCTGCTCATTTCATTCGGGGGTTCCGGCTGTGGCAAGGCTCGCGCACTCACACTGGCCAAAGCCTCCATCGGATTTTCCAATCATTGGAAGAGGGGGCAGCCCCCGACGGGGCGCCCGCTTCCCCCTCGGCTTTGCCTTACCCCCTTGCCCCATAGCGGTCACGCTTTCGGCGTACGCCAAAAACGCGCCAGCCCCGGCCCCTTCCTCCTGGTCCTTCCATTTGGTGCTATGGCGGTCGGGCGGGGCGGCCGTGGTCGCGTGGTTTCGGCTTACGCCTACACCCACCGCATCCCCCGCCCACCCGGCCATGGCGCGTCCATCTCG
>JAROAZ010000111.1 GCA_029432775.1 Pontiellaceae bacterium B12227
AACCCGTTGGGCGCTTTTGCGGTCTATGAAGTGGTTGACGGGGACCGGGAGGACTCCACGCTGCTGGACTTGTGGACGATGGAAGGGCTGCCGCACCCGGCCGTGACGGGTGCCTGGGACCGGGCGGCGGCGGAAGCGTGGCTGGACGAGTGGGCCGACCTCGCCTATGACACCAGTTATCTCAATATTGTGCCGACGGACCTGCCGGAGCACTACGACTTTATACCTTACATGGCCCCCATGTCCGCCCGGGCCGTGTATATGTGGAACGCCGTCTGGCGGGGGGAATACTGGTTGCGTTACCGGAAGAATGACGAGATCAATCCGGCCATGTATCCCAATGGCCTATCTGACCTGCAGGCCTTCAGAAGCGCCTTGTCTACGAACAGTGCCGGCATGATGCTGCATTATCTCTGCGGTACGATCGGCGAGGAGGATCCGGAATTCACCGCCACTGCGGTTTCGCCGGATCTCCAGAGCTGGGGAACGCTCTCGCTCAACAGTCCCGTTTCCAGTGGAGCCGGCAGCTTTGCGGTTACGTTGGATCTCGGAGTCGAAATGCCGGTGGTAAGCAGCAGTACCCGTCCGGCTGAAGCGCCGCCTTATATCCCAAGCATTTTCGAGTTCAAGACGTTCCGAATTGGCAACGAGTGGATCAGTGCGTCCTCGGTGACGGACCTGGGTGGTGGTGTCTGGCAACTCGATGGGGTGTCGCGCGGCAAATGGAATACGACACCTGCCGGTTATTCTGCAGGCGAGGGCCTGCGCGGGTATTTGCGCCCGTACAACCAGGATTTTGTTCCGGATCCGAATTCACCGCTGCTGGGAACCATCGCCAGCCGATGGGCAACCCTGAACAACACGCTGGAAACAACGCGCGCGGAATTCGACGGATTTGAAAACCACGGGGCGTCCGGTACTTGGGCGTCGGAAAAGTTTGCGGCTCTGGTGTATGAAAACCTGGATCATCCGACGGTGGCCAATACGAGCGGAGGTGTGCCGCCCGAAGCCTGGCTGGAATACCGCTTCAATCGAGTCCAA
>JAROAZ010000112.1 GCA_029432775.1 Pontiellaceae bacterium B12227
CCCCGCAACGGGGGATGTACGCCGCGCCTTGAGCCAAGAAAGAAATTGTGCTGTCTGTACGCTGCGCAAGCTCCGCGTCCACCCATCACAAATTCTCCCTTGTCTGCGCGGTGTAGGTGTCGGCTATTACCGCCACGGCAGCGCATCAGCCGCCTTTGCGTTCCGCTCGCCGGTCAAACCGGGCAGGGGTGCTGATGTTATTTTTCGCGGCGCTCAAAAAACATCATCACCTGATCCTGCCCGCTTGCCCGGCCTTCGCCCTACGGGGAACTCCACGCAAATTCGGCTCAAGCGCTTCAACTACACTCCGGAAGCCCGGCTGATCCGAACGGCTCAAGGCGTTCCGGTCGCAGACTCCCTTCTCGCCTTCAGCCGCCCGGGCGTTCTTCCTCCGGGGGCCTACGGCCTGCCCTCCGGGGGTAGGAGCCTTCGGCCGCACCCCGGCGGCAGTTTCGCCGCTACGCTTAAGCAAAATTTGCCGGGATGCTCCAACGGTCACTCCGTTCCCTCTCACAGTCCTGCGGCGGCGGACCCGCTCGCTTTCGGGCGCAGAATCCTTCGGACCACTCAAAGTCGCATAACCGCGGTTATGCGTTCGCTTCGCACATTTCGCTTTCTTGCACCCGGCTCGCTTAAACAGAACCCATTCTGTTAAGTCCGCTTTGCTGCTCCCTCCGGTCGGGGGTTCCGGCTGTAGCAAGGCTCGCGCACTCACACTGGCCAAAGCCTTCATCGGATTTTCCAATCTCTGGAAAAGGGGGCAGCCCCGGCGGGCGCCCGCTTCCCCCCTCGGCTTCGCCTCACCCCTTTGCCCCATATCGGTCACGCTTTCGGCGTACGCCAAAAACGCGCCAGCCCCGGCCCCTTCCTCCAGGTCCTTCAATTTAGCGCGTTGGCGGTCGGGCGGGGCGGCCGTGGTCGCGTGGTTTCGGCTTACGCCTACACCCACCGCATCCCCCGCCCACCCGGCCATGGCGCGTCCATCTCG
>JAROAZ010000113.1 GCA_029432775.1 Pontiellaceae bacterium B12227
TGTTGCGGGGACGCCGAATACGTCCTCCTTCAGAACGGAAGGTATATGAAAAGAAAGGCTATTAAACTGCCGCGCAGCGGCTTACTGGAACCAGCAGCTTGACCCTACCGTGAAAACGCCAGTTGAGTCAGGCAACGAACAAGGCACGGCGGGTCATCCGTAACGTTCGGCACAGATAAATGAAAAAGAAAGTCATCACATTCATTGTCCTGTCAGGAGCACATTTCTGTGCTCTGGTTTTCTTTTTCTTACTAACGATTGGAATTGGATTCCATAATTTCGATAATCCAGAATCAGGAACTGGCATAATTGATCAAATATCAAGTGCAGCTCTTTTCATCTTGGGCCTGCCTTTCGTCACGCCAATGCTTCATTTCTCAATTCACGGACCTACTATTTTCGAGTGGCTTTCATTTCCCATCACGAGCCTTTTTTGGGGAATGGTTGGGACATTCAT
Organism: Pontiellaceae bacterium B12227; assembly: GCA_029432775.1. GTDB lineage: Bacteria > Verrucomicrobiota > Kiritimatiellia > Kiritimatiellales > Pontiellaceae > Pontiella. The sequence continues at coordinate 458 of JAROAZ010000113.1, forward strand.
AGCGTTTAAAATAATAGAAACCAAAAAGGCCGAACCAGCGGTTTGAGCCGACGCTGTACAACGCCCGGATTTTAAGGCAATGCACAGACCAGCGCCGGCTCACCCGTAACGTTCGATTCAGAATATGAAAAAACCTCGTAACAAAAAGAAAAGGACTCCCAGAGAGATTCGAGTTTGGGGTTTCGTAGTTCTGTTATCTGGATTGATTAGTGGTTTTTATTTTGTACCAAAATCATATGCCACCCAAGAGACCATCCAAGTTAAAGGAATGACATCCATGGAATACACAACCATTGCTATTGTTTGTGCAACCATGAGCATCATTGGTGCAGCAATGATCGTTAATAGTTTTAAAAAAGTGAAATTGAAAAATTAATCGAACAATAGAGCAATAGAGTGACACGAGTGAGGTACGAGGGAGCTGTCATGCTATTGACCGGTTCCAGTGAGCGGCGGAGCGGCCGACACGT
>JAROAZ010000114.1 GCA_029432775.1 Pontiellaceae bacterium B12227
GCGCCATGCCCGGCCTTCAGATCGCGCTCATGCAGGCCCTTTACCTGCTGCAAATGCTCCTTCAGCTGATCAACCAACTGCTCCGGCAACAGCGTAGCCCGGTCTTTATCCCCCTTACCGCTACGCACAAACAGCAGGTCATTTTCGAAATCCAGATCCTTCACCCGCAGCCGAATCGTTTCCGAAACCCGCAATCCCGCTCCATAGGTCAACGCCAGCATCAGCCGTTTCGTTCCCTCCACCTCATCCAGCAGGCGCTTCACCTCGCCCGCCGACAGCACCACCGGCAGCTTGCGCCCCCTGCGCGCCCGCACCGCATCCAGCTTTTCCAAATCTTCCCTCAGGGTTTCGCGGAAGAAAAAAACCAACGCATTCAGCGCCTGATTCTGAGTGGACGAGGCCACCGATTTCTGCAGCGCCAAGTGAGATAAAAATAGCCGAACACTCCCCGATTTACGCCATTCAATTCCTTGCTCTTTTGAGAACTTCAGATAACGGGTCACCCATTCTATATAGGTCTTCTCCGTGCGATAGGCGTAATGACGAAGGCGCAAAAGATTTTTCAGCTCCAGCATGGCCTCCGCTTCACTCGAGGCCAACGCAACAGCAGCGGCCTCGGCTTGCCCCCGCTCCTCCGGCCGAGCACGTTTATCCTCCGGAAGAAATACATTTAAGTAGAGTTTAACCGCTCGTTCAGCTTGATTCACCTGCCACTCTTCCACCGAAGGTTCCCGCGTCAGCTGATCCAGAAAACCGGTCACCTGATCCTGCTCCGAAAGCGTTGACGCATTTAATTCCGACTGTAAAAAGCGCCAAACCCACCGGGCATAAAATGACCGGTGCCTTTCAGGCACCAGATCACGCTCTGACATAAAAGTCTCAAATGATTGAAGGTCAAT
>JAROAZ010000115.1 GCA_029432775.1 Pontiellaceae bacterium B12227
GGCATTCCATTGGCCGACCACCAGCTGAATACCCAGTACATTTCCAGCAACCGTGGTATCCACGTCTAACGTCAACTCCGTGCCACCGAGCCCGGTCCACGAGGGATCATTCAGCTTGCGCGTCCAGAATTGCCACAGTGCAGAAGACCCTTCATTGAGCAGATACCAATCATGGTATCCGCGTGAAAAATCATCGATCAACCGTAAGGGAACTTCCGTCGCAACGACCCCATTGTTTTCCAGCTCCGGAGGATACACGGTACTGACCTCGGAGGCCACGCTGAATGTCTGAACCGGACTGCCATATCCGGCAGGAAGATCGAGATCGAAATCCAGCGCATAGATAACATTTGCGAAGACCACCAGCGGTTCATTCACATCATAGACCGGGCATTCCGCCTGCCAGCAGCCGTTGGAAACCTCAACCGCCTGAGCATCGCGCCAGAACCGGGTACGCGAATCGCGGTCAAACCCGTAATAGATATCCACACCGATAACCGCGTTGGACGTATTCTCATCGGGCCACACACTGAACACAGGAATACCGTCGGGCTGCGTCAGGTCCAGCTCTGCCGTGGCGGTTTGAGGGAAATCAAAGCCATCGGTCAGATGAGCCTTCTGCCATAGAACACGGGCGGCATACGAATTTGCGTCAAAGCGATGGTTGAAATGCGGAGCCACCGCAAGGCGCTGCGACACATTGGTCGGCTGCAGGCTCATGCCTTTGACGACCAGATCGAACGGGGCGTTGAAATCGTTGGCGGCTTCAAGGAAGAGCGTTGGACACGCGATCAAGGGCCAGTAGGCCTGCGGGTCAACGCTACGCTTGAACCATTCGAAATCAGCGGTGGTTATCGGGCGGGCGCTTCCTGGCAG
>JAROAZ010000116.1 GCA_029432775.1 Pontiellaceae bacterium B12227
TGGTGTATGAAAACCTGGATCATCCGACGGTGGCCAATACGAGCGGAGGTGTGCCGCCCGAAGCCTGGCTGGAATACCGCTTCAATCGAGTCCAAAATGCGCTTGGAGGCGACTTTCAAACGCGTCAGCACGTTGGTTTATTCCTTGGTGACGAGTCGCGTATCACCCCGGGCATGGAAGAACTTGAATATACCATGTTCAGGTTCCTGAACCTCAACAACCGCGGCTTTTCCCTGGGGTCCTACGATGTAAAGGGCGTCGAAGTGTCGACCCTTCAAAACTATGGGCAGACCGGTGAACTGCTCGAAAAGCTGAAGGACTGGAAAAACACCTCCTTTGCACTGTCACCTGCGCAGCGCGCCGCGATGGACACGTTCCGCCCCGTGGATGGGGCGCGCGCATCGCTCAACGGGAACCACCCCTGGGCCACGGCGTTCTGGCGCCTTGACGGGCCGGTGTTGCGCAAATGGCTTGCCCTCGGGACGGATGTCTACACCCATGAATGGCATTCGGGTCAGGAGCATGGCACCATCACCCCCCGCTTTTACCTGAAGAACGGCGAGACGCAACCGCTGCAGGTTCCGGCGGAACTTTCGGGCGGGGCGGATCAGGTCCGGGTGGTCGGCCGGGTGCTGCCGGCATTTGACGCCATCTCCGCCTCCAATATTGATTTGATGAGCTATATGGGCACCGGCAACAGCCTTAACATTGCGGGTACCAACACGACCGGTTCTGCCGTTTGGGAGGATGAGGTGCAAAATTCATACAGCCTGAGCTCGACGCTTGATCTCACCTCAAAACGCGGGCTGGGGCTCTGGGTGACCGGGGATGGAAGCGGTGCGACGATGGTGATCCGGCTTTCGCG
>JAROAZ010000117.1 GCA_029432775.1 Pontiellaceae bacterium B12227
ATTAAGGGTAATTCGTATGAACTGGTCTACAGGGAAGACGATTTGCTGTTTGTGAACCTTACTTTCGGCAGCGGTGTCGGCGCTAAGCTGTTTGTCGCATCCGGTTGTGATCGCGATGACGGTATTGATGAACTGATCGAGCTGGGTGTCCCGGCAATTGACCAGAGCGATGATGCTGTGATGCTGGTTTTCACGGGGCGCACAACGCTGTGGGAGCGGGTAGAGTACGTGTTTGAATGCCGGCCCGAGACCGTGCTTTACGGCTATAAGGTCTATGGCAAAGGGCAGCTGGAGGAGGTTCGTTTCTTCGAGGGGTTCCGCCAGAATGATCCGCGCATGGAACAGTATTTCTACCCCTATTTCTGCGGTCCGAAACGCGAACTGGCCTATCACCGTCCGGTCAAGGATTTCATGACTTCATCGGAGCCCGGCTTCGACCAGATCTTCTCTTTCTGCATCAATTCGTCCGACAAAAAGATCTTTCAGTACTATGAGAGCTGTGATATCCGCGTCAACGGCGACCGCCACTATTTCGGTGGGGACTGGCTTGCCACTCCATCGCCGTTCCTTTACCTGCTGGGCAAAAAAGGTGGCTCCAGTTGGGTGTCTCTCGGTCTGGCGGTTCAGCCCGGCGGTAACTCCTTCATGGGTTATAAATACCAAGGCGGAGAAGGGTTCGGCTTGATGCTCGACTATACCGGTTACACCGAAGTCGATGGCGAATGGGAAAGCCCCCGCATCGTGATGCAGGAAACGGATAAGGAAGAGTATGTCGCTCTAGACAATTATCT
>JAROAZ010000118.1 GCA_029432775.1 Pontiellaceae bacterium B12227
TGGTTCCGCTGCCTGATGCCGGTATTAATCAGGTTGCGTTGTCGCCATCATCGTTTACCAACGGTTCCGGGGTTGCCTTGAGTGACTGGGATGATATTAAGCTGCTTGGACTCTTGCCGGGGAATAAACTTGATTCCGGCGAGAGTGTCTGGGCCGGAGATACCCCCACCTTTTCCGATCTTCATTGGGAGGGAGCCTCTTATCCGGGTGATACTACGACTGTGACCAACGGGGTGCCTTTTGTGTGGCTGCAAAGCTATGGCCTGGAGCCAACAGATGCTTCCGCCCTGACCGACAGCGATGGCGATGGATTGCTCAACTGGGAAGAGTTCTACGCAGGCACCAACCCGACGAACGACGCATCAGGTCTTTGGCTCATCAATCTCCGCTCTTCGGGAACTCAGATTGTCTTCGACTGGCCATCGGTTTCCGGGAAAATCTATACGGTTAGGTTTAAGACCAACCTGCTGGATTCTGCATGGAATACTGTGGAATCGAATGTTCTCAGCACAGAGCCGCTGAATACTAGCTCGGTTCAGGTGGATAATGATACCGGCTTTATCCGAATTGAGGTGGAAAGACCGTAAGAAACCGTGTGGTTCGGGTGCGTTGCGCACGCCCGAACCCGAATTATTTCACCGAATGCCGGGTCCGGCAGGGTATGGCGTTCAATACTATAGCAAGGTAAGCAATGTTAAAATTCACACGATGGCTTTTCTGTTTTTCGATGTTCTGCATCAGTACAAATGCGGCCTTGGTGGCTCATTATGATATGA
>JAROAZ010000119.1 GCA_029432775.1 Pontiellaceae bacterium B12227
TGGTTCCGCTGCCTGATGCCGGTATTAATCAGGTTGCGTTGTCGCCATCATCGTTTACCAACGGTTCCGGGGTTGCCTTGAGTGACTGGGATGATCTTAAGCTGCTTGGACTCTTGCCGGGGAATAAACTTGATTCCGGCGAGAGTGTCTGGGCCGGAGATATCCCCACCTTTTCCGATCTTCATTGGGAGGGTGCCTCTTATCCGGGTGATACTACGACTGTGACCAACGGGGTGCCTGTGGTGTGGTTGCAAAGCTATGGCCTGGAGCCAACAGATGCTTCCGCCCTGACCGACAGCGATGGCGATCGATTGCTCAACTGGGAAGAGTTCTACGCAGGCACCAACCCGACGAACGACGCATCAGGTCTTTGGCTCATCAATCCCCGTTTTTCGGGAACCCAGTTTGTCTTCGACTGGCCATCGGTTTCCGGGAAAATCTATACGGTTAGGTTTAAGACCAACCTGGTGGATTCTGCATGGCATACTGTGGAATCGAATGTTCTCAGTACAGAGCCGCTGAATACTAGCTCGGTTCAGGTGGATAATGACACTGGCTTTATCCGAATTGAGGTGGAAAGACCGTAAGAAACCCTGTGGTTCGGGTGCGTTGCGCGCGCCCGAACCCGAATTGTTTCACCGAATGCCGGATCCGGCAGGGTATGGCGTTATATACTATAGGAAGGTAAGCAATGTTAAAATTCACACGATGGCTTTTCTGTTTTTCGATGTTCTGCATCAGTACAAATGCGGCCTTGGTGGCTCATTATGATATGA